>NZ_JBFSVE010000040.1:0-50399 GCF_041467715.1 Vibrio sp. 10N.247.311.14 | reverse complement strand
CCCGTAGAGGACTTTCACCTCCTAGATCAACGCCATGCTCGGCGCACAACCAAAAAGCCATCTACAAGTAGATGGCTTTTCTATGTTCGGGTGTTCACTGCTGCTATCTAGAGCATCGTTAACGCCAACTTCGCGAGGTTATACGCATCGACATACCCAGAGTGCTGACGGCCTTCCCACTCAATATTTTTCGCTTCTTGAGCCGCGCGGTGACCAATGCGTTTTTCTTTCAAACGATTCTGAATTCGATAAAGTGTTGCGATATTTATAAACTCGCTAAACGGAGGTTCTATGCCTTTATCTTTACACTCTTTATGTAAGATCAGATCATCTCGTCCCCACGCTGCATAGATTTTCTTTGGGCCACCGAAGTTCTTAATCATCGACTTGATAACAGACTCTAATGGGCGCCCCTGTTTTTCGATTTTACGAGGTGTAATGCCCGTTAACTCGGCACAGAATAGAGAGACTTCGTCTTTCTCTGGCTTAACGTAGTATTGTGCTCGTTTCACGATAGTACCGGATGCTAGATCAATCTCAGCAAGACCAACTTCAATGATCTCTCCTGTTGTTCCCACACCGTCTTCGCTCCAACAGCACATTTCCAAATCGAAACACACAACTCGATTGTGATTCATACGTCGCCTAATTCTCTCGTCAAAAATTTTGTGAAATTGTACATGAGCCCAATACAGAACTCGACCCTAGTTGTATCAAGTGCTCATTTAGCCTGCAATTGTCACTCGATTTCGGCCATTCGACTTACTTTGATAGAGCATACTGTCTGTTTTTTGCAGAATCTCTTCCGTGTTTTCATTAGCGTAAATAGCAGCACCAATACTCAAAGTACAACTGAGCTGTCGACCTTTGTGCTCACAATGAGACTGGCTCACTGTTCTTAGAATACATTGTAAGTATCGTTCTAGGGCTTCATGGTTTGTAATACTAGAAATGATACAGAACTCATCTCCACCTATACGAAACAGGTTATCCCCCTCTTTCAAGCTCACTGAAATCAATTTAATTACATGAATGAGTAAAGCATCCCCTGCAGGGTGACCGAATTGGTCGTTAATGCCTTTGAACTTGTCGACATCAAATCCGATGAGACTAAAGGGTTCATTTCGCTGTATCGCTTTATCTAACATCTTATTGAAAGCACGTCGGTTATAAACCTCGGTCAGGCTGTCGTGGTTGGCTAGAAAACGAAGCTCTTCTGTTCTTTTATCAAGCATTTGATACAAGCGCTCTTTCTCTCGGATTTGCATATTAACGATATACGCCAACAGCAATGAGATAGTTGTTCCGACTAACGCGATTCCGGTTAACACCAGATAACCATAGAAAGAGATGCATGAATCTATTTTGTAATCGACCTTCCAATCTCGATTGGTCAGTGAGATTGTTTTGGTAATGTGGTGCCCAGATACCGCTTCATAACCCTCGGTTTCAAACAATATTGGGGAGTTTTCTGCTTCGAAACCCGTATCGGTAACACGAATATAGACATCCATGTCTCCCACTGCCGAAGCCAGTAGATTTTCAAAGTAGTAAGTCGTTCGAACCACACCAATCACAACGCCAAGTAGATTATCGCTTTCGCCTTCAAACACAGGGTGATAAACCAACATGCCGGTCTTTGGTGTATTTTGATCTAAGCCGTCTTGAAGCAAGCGAACTTTGTCTGAAATATTCGCTTTACGTGTCTGTTTAATATTATCTAAAACCAGCTTGAAGCGCTCACGAGAAAAATAAAAGCCAAGTACATTGTCGTTTGCTTGTGTGTTGGGATACAGGTCACTAGCAATGAACGCCGGCTCACCATCTAAGATGTAACCAAAGACTTTGGCTTCGTGTTTTGGAATAGTGAACAGCTCGTAAGACGGGTATTTTTCTTTCATCTTAGCGGTATGCTCGGCAATCTCGTCTGCTGCCACTTTTTGCATCCACTGCAAGCCAATTAGACTTTTTGAAACATTAATCGTTTGTTGTGCAAAACGATCAAACTTATCCCAGTTTTCAGGATCATTTGCGTAGAAAAAATTAGCACCAGAACCAATGTAAGCCACGTCATTAGCGATAAACGCTTCCAAACTCAGTGTCTGGTGAGTAGTAAAGCTATCCAAATTCATATTTAACGCGCGGTTTTGGTTTAACGCGACTAATATAAAACACAACACAGTAATCAAAAAACTGACCAAAAATACGACCAATGGGAGAGTTCGTCTCTTCAACCCTGTAAGTGGGTCGGTAGTGTGCGGCATGTGGCTTCCAAATAGTCTCTAATGAGTTAAAAGTATATAACGGAAGGGAATCATGCTCTATTTCTGTTTAGTCTTAAAACTGACATAAAACGGGCATTGTTTACCTTGCCCTCACATCGACGACCAATATTCGACCGAATCTCGACTAAATTTCAAGCTAACACACCAAAAACCCACTTGATTAAAAACATTAAATACCACTCTTAAGCCTTGAATATGCTAGTATCCATCCATATTTATAGCTTGAAAGTGACCGTTTCGGCTTAGTGCCAATGAGTTTCTTTCCAACCTGTATATTCCTTTGAACCGACGAATATACCGTTAAATCAATTTTAAAGAGAAATCACTATGATCGTTGATTTGAACCTAATCCCACAAACGTTTGATATGCTTCACGCAGGCCTAACTGCATCAAGCGTTTTACTACTGTTAATTGCCGTTTCTCGTAAAACCAAAGTGGTTGAGAAAGTCGTAGAAAAACCAGTAGAAAAGGTCGTTGAAGTTGAAAAGCCAGTTGAGAAAATTGTCGAAGTAGAGAAAGTAGTAGAAGTTGAACGTGTGATCGAAAAAGTAGTCGAAGTTGAATCTAAGCTGGCAACAGCACCAACAGACTCAGCAATGCAGCTACTGTCTATCATGCAGCAAGAAGCGCGTCTTATCGACTTCCTAAAAGAAGACCTAACGTCATTCTCTGATGAAGAAGTTGGCGCAGCAGCTCGTGTTATTCACACTGGCGGTCAAAAAGTATTAGCCGATTACGTAACGCTTTCTCACATCCGTACTGAAGATGAAGAAACACGTATCACTATCGCTGAAGGTTTCAACCCTCAAGAAATTCGCCTAACAGGCAACGTAACGGGCAATGCACCATTCAACGGCACACTGGTTCACAAAGGTTGGAAAGCAACTGACATGAACCTGCCTAAGCTTGCTGAAAACTACGATGCATCTGTAATTGCACCGGCAGAGGTGGAGCTATAATGGAACACCAAAGTCATTCAGCTCAAGAGCTATCTTCTCAAGACCGAGAGCATTCACAAGAGCAACAAGCACCTAAATTCAGTGTTGGTATCGATTTAGGTACTACACATTGTGTTTTGTCTTACATCGACACAAGCAATGAAGACGCTCGCGTAGAGGTGATGCAAATCCCTCAACTGACGGCGCCAGGTACAGTAGAAACTCGCAGCCAACTTGGCTCGTTCCTATACCAACCACACGAACATGAAATGAATGCGGGCTCTCGCGTTCTTCCTTGGTCTTCAGAGCCAAAAGCGCTAGTGGGTGCAATTGCTCGTAACCTTGGTTCTAAAACCCCTATCCGTTTGGTAGCAAGTGCAAAATCTTGGTTGTGCCACGGTGGTGTTAACCGTCGCGATGCTTTCCTTCCTGCAGGCAGCCCTGAAGAAGTGGAAAAAGTATCTCCGCTTAAGACAACTGAACTGTACCTTGAGCACCTTAAAGACGCTTGGAACCACGCTAACCCAGAACACAAGCTGGCAGACCAAGATGTAACGATCACGGTTCCTGCTTCGTTTGATCCTGCGGCTCGTGACCTAACAGCAGAAGCTGCACGTAATGTTGGTTTCACTCACCTAACGCTTCTTGAAGAGCCACAAGCGGCTCTTTACAGCTGGATTGATAACAGCAACGACACATGGCGTGATGAAGTAAACGTTGGTGACATCGTTCTTGTTGTCGATATCGGTGGTGGTACAACCGACCTTTCGTTAGTTGAAGTAACACAAGATGACGGTAACCTAAGCCTGAACCGTATCGCAGTAGGTGAACACATCCTACTTGGCGGCGACAACATGGACTTAGCTCTTGCTTACCGCTTGAAGATGAAACTGGCGCAAGAAGGCAAAGAGCTGGCTCCTTGGCAGGTTCAAGCGATGACTCACGCATGTCGTGATGCGAAAGAAGCACTACTAAACGATGCTGAACTGCAATCTGTGCCTATCGTTGTTCCAAGCCGTGGTTCTAAACTACTTGGCGCAACACTGAAAACAGAACTGACTCAGCAAGAAGTACAACAAACATTGGTTGATGGCTTCTTCCCGAAAGTAGCCGTGACTGAGCATCCAGTTCAAAAGACGCGTGGCGCATTGACTCAAATGGGTCTGCCTTACGCTCAAGACGCAGGTATTACTCGTCACATTGCCGCATTCCTTTCTAAGCAAGCGAATGCGCTTTCTGGAAATAGCGAAACGGCTCAGCAAGATTTCAACCCGTTTGCAAACATGCCGGGTATGCCCGGTGCAGAAGCGCCAGCAGCAGACTTCATCAAACCAACAGCAATCCTGTTCAATGGTGGTGTTCTAAAATCGAACCTACTTGCTGATCGTCTTTCAGATACGATCAACGAATGGCTGATCAATGCTGACGAAGAGTTCGCTAAACAGCTTTCAGGTCTAGATTTAGATTTAGCAGTTGCAAGCGGCGCTTCTTACTACGGCGCAGTTCGTCGTGGCCAAGGCGTTCGTATCCGTGGCGGTATCGCTTCTTCTTACTACGTAGGAATTGAAAGCGCGATGCCAGCAATCCCGGGTATGGCTCCTCCAATGGAAGCACTGTGTGTTGCCCCATTTGGTATGGAAGAAGGCTCAAGCGTACAAGTACCTAGCCAAGAGTTCGGTCTAGTAATTGGCCAGCCAGTGCATTTCCAGTTCTTCGGTTCAACCATTCGTCGTGAAGATGAAGCGGGTACGCACCTTGATCACTGGGCACCAGAAGAGCTTGATGAGCTTCCTGAAATCCAAGTGACACTGGCGGTTTCTGAAGGTCGTCGCGAAGGTGAAGTCGTTCCAGTGACTTTGGCTTCTCGCGTTACTGAGCTAGGTACCTTATACCTAGAAGCGATTGCTACTGACAACGGTCAGAAGTGGCACGTTGAGTTCGACGTGCGTGAAGACTCGAATAACGACTCAAACGAACAAGCATAATGAATCAACGGCACCTTAGCGGGTGCCGTTTCTTTATCAATACGGTTCTCAATCTAGTCCTGCCTGTTTCTCAGGAATGGCGTTTACGAATAACAACAATAAGACCAAAGCTATCAAAAAACTGGTCATCACTCTGGAAGAATAAGGTTTTGTATGGCAACTCCTCGTTTTTTAGTCGGCATTGACTTAGGCACAACCAATACGGTTGTCGCTTACTGTGAAATCAACGACGACCTACAACATGCTCCCGTTTCTCTTTTCGATATTGACCAACTCATCGGCCCCGGTGAAGTGGTTCGCAAGCCCCTACTTCCATCCTTTCGTTACCACCCAGCACAAGGTCAAATCTCCCCTTCTGACCTGACAATGCCGTGGGAACCAAGCCCAGTTGAAGGCGATATTAAGAACGTTATCGTCGGTGAATGGGCGCGTGAATTAGGTGCTAAGGTTGAAGGTCGCCAAGTATCGAGTGCTAAGAGTTGGCTATCACACCAAGCGGTTGATCGTAACTCCGACATTCTGCCTTGGGCTGGCGCAGCTGATGTCGATAAAGTCTCACCAGTTGTGGCGAGTGCAAGCTACCTCAACCACATTCGCCAAGCATGGAACTACCGTAACCCGAGCAACAAGCTGGAAGATCAAGACGTTGTGGTTACCGTTCCTGCTTCCTTCGATGAGACAGCGCGCAAGCTAACACTCGAAGCCGCAGAATTGGCGGGCTTAGGTAAGATTCTATTACTCGAAGAGCCGCAAGCCGTTTGTTATGACTGGTATGCCCGTCACCAACAAACCGCAGCCGATGAACTTCAACAAATCCCGCTGATTCTAGTATGTGATGTTGGCGGTGGTACCACCGATTTAAGCTTAATTGAAGCCAAATTCGATGCGAACAGCGACGGTAATAACGAGCTCGCACTCGACCGTATTGGTGTTGGTGAACACTTGATGCTCGGTGGTGACAACCTCGATTTAGCGCTTGCTCACCTTGCAGAGCAACGCTTCAATCAAAACAAAAAGCTGAATGCTTCTAGCCTAACCAAACTAATTCAACAAACTCGCGCCGCAAAAGAGAGCCTACTTTCTGCCAATGCACCCGATGATGTGAAGATCACCATGCTGGGCAGCGGTTCAAAGCTACTTGGCGGTACTAAGAGTATTGGCTTAACCAAACAAGAAGTTCATCAAATCGCATTGGAAGGTTTCTTCCCGCTTTCTGAGTTTACTGAAACACCCGACAAACGCCGCAGTGCTGTGGTTGAGTTTGGTCTGCCTTACGTGGCTGACCCTGCGGTGAGTAAGCACGTTGCAGAATTCCTAGCAACGCACCAACAAGTGTCTAAAGCCGCATTGGAAAACTCAGACTCTATTGAGTTCGATGACACCAAACCTGCAATTCCAGTTGGCGTGCTGCTCAATGGTGGTGTGTTTAACAGTGAACTGGTAACAGAGCGAATTACTCAGCTACTGGGCAACTGGAACGGTTCTCCTATCACAGTGCTTGATAACCCTCATCCAGATTGGTCTGTTGCCCTTGGCGCGGTTGCCTTTGGTAAAGCACGCCGCGGTGCACAGCTGAAAATCGGTGGCGGTGCTGCCCGTTCTTACTTCTTGCATCTGCAAGAGAAAAACAAGATGGGTAAAGCGCTTTGTCTGCTTGCCAAAGGAACCGAAGAAGGCCAAGAGATACGCTTGAACAGCCGTCGTTTCTCGCTGACTTTAGGTGAGCCAGTACGATTTAATCTTCTGACTTCAACACACGATCAAATTGCTCATAACACCGCCATTCAAAACGGTGTGATGGTCAATGTGGATGCCGACTTGTTCTCCCCTCTCCCACCGTATATTTCTACGCTGGAAGGCTCAGGTACTGCAGAACTTCAAGCCAACCAAAAAGAGCGTGTTGAAGTACTGCTCGCTTGTCAGTTAACCGAAGTCGGCACATTGAAAATGGAGTGTGTGAGTATAGAAGATGACTCTAAGCGTTGGTTGCTTGAGTTTGAAGTAAGAAACAAGCAAGGCGATGAATCTGATACCTCCGCGCTTCACCCAAGATTGGAAGAGTGTAAGGAGTTGATTTCTCGCCTGTACAGCGGCAACAAGAAGAGTGCTGAATCGAAAGAGATCAAAACACTATCGAAAGATCTTGAGAAGCGACTAGGTAAACGCGATGAATGGGACTTCACGACCCTTCGTCATCTATTTGATACCTTCTCATTAGGTCGTAAACGTCGTCGCCGCTCAGAAGCACACGAGAAGAACTGGCTACGTTTGGCGGGATACTCGCTACGTCCTGGCTTTGGCGATCCGACTGACTCATGGCGTATCGAACAGATTTGGGGCCTTTACCAACAGAACATTCAGTTCAAGAACCACCAAGGCTGGACAGACTGGTGGGTATTCTGGCGTCGTGTCGCTGGTGGGCTAAACCAAGAGCAGCAAGAGAGTATCTTGGCGGACATCGCTAAATACCTTCACCCAGGTGCAATGAAGAACCCTAAGACAGCCAAAGATGCGCAAGATAATGGTTATGAAGCCATGGTCCGTTTAGCGGCGTCACTTGAGCAACTTGAGGTTGAAGACAAAGTGCTGCTGGCAAGTTGGTTCTTAAGCAAAGCGATCAACCATAACCAATTTGAACAAGCGCACTGGTGGGCTCTGGGTCGATTGGCTTCAAGAACACCTTTGTATGGTAGCCAACACAGCGTGATTCCTAGAGAACAAGCTGAACAATGGTTACCGAAACTGCTTGAGCAGAACTGGCATAAAGAGCAGATGATAGCCTTTGCAGCGGTGATGATTTGTCGTAAAACTGGTGACCGTCAGTTTGATATCTCTGATGACTATCGCAATCAAGTGATTGAGAAGCTTAAGCAAAGCAAGGTACCTGATTCATGGTTAACACTAGTGAGTGAAGTGACTGAGCTTTCTGAGAGCGAATCTAAGCGTGTGTTTGGTGACGCATTACCAAGCGGATTAAGCCTGATTAATAATTAGGTTTAAAAACGATTAGCTTTCGTTACTAATGGTAAAGAAGCTAGCAAGAAAAGAAAAAGCCACTTTCGATTCGTTGAAAGTGGCTTTTTTATTGGTGGCTTAAGGCTGGTATGTGTAATCGACTTATAGCTTTTTGGTTAAGAGCCTTAGCCGTGTTGCAGTTCATCATTGTTAATGTTTGGTTCCAGTTGGGTTGATAGGAAAATCTGTATTTTCATAAATGTCAGATAGTTTTTTCGGTTTCTTCTCTTTCGCTCCTTTGTTCAATTGATTATGAGTTTCGCTTAAAAGCCATTCCTCATGCATTTTTGCTGAATCCAAAAACTCTGGATCTTCCATTGCTTCCTTGCGAAGTTTATTTACACGTTCGAGAGTATCCCAAATCATAATACTTCACCTCCACTAAGGCAGTAATATAAAGATAGCTCAACCCCATGAAACTTCAACTAACCCAATGAGATAGCGATCTCAATTTCGTAATTCACTCGCTTTAAATGAGTGGATATGGTCACCTTTAGTTGGACTCAAATAGTGGGTCTTTCCCCATGATCTTCGAAGATCATTAGGCACAAAAAAAGCGAGCTCGATGCTCGCTTTTTGTTTATCTATCTGTTGCTCGGATTACCAGCACTAGCTCGATTAAATCACACCGAGGTTAAGCACGGTTACCAATTTTCACCTTGCCATTGGTAGCAAACCAAAGGGCTTCTGAACGACGACGACCGATTAGAATCGGGCCATCATCGTAGAACAAGAAGTTCTTCCAATGCTTCTTGAAAATCGCCCATTTGGTTTCAAGAACATTGTACTTTTCGTAACAAAAATAAACAGTTACGTCATCTTGCCAATCAATAAAGTTAAGAATCTCTTCTGGCATTTCAGGCTCATCCGCTTCCCAATGCGCCATCCAACTGATCTCTTCATTCCAGTTCGATGCTTTGCTTGGCCAGTCTTGCGAGCTCAGTCGTTCTGCGTCTGGGCTTTGAGGGCTCACGTTCTCTTTCCAGAACTGAGATGCTCTCGCCTGTGTCATTGGCTTAATCTTTTCCAAGTCCTCTGCCGGAAGCGGCATTGACTGGTGTGTGAAAATCCATTTTCTTTGGTATTCGTCCAAAGTTGTGTATGACATCAAAATTCCTCAAATATCTGCTCAGGCTGATGGATTTACCATGCCTATCTGTTCTTTTTGATGCAGCGGCGATTAGCAAAGCTTGATATACGCTGCGTCTAAATTTTGTTTACGTTTAAAAGCTATTTGCCTTTAACTAGTACTACGTCTTAGCAATATTGCCGCTAAATAACGCGTCTATCTTCCCAATTTGGGTTAACTAATGCTGTCAGTATATGGTCTTCCCATTTACCGTTAATCTGTAGGTAGTCTTTAGCAAAACCTTCTCGGACAAAACCAAGATGTTCTAATACGCCAGCACTGCGTTCGTTGTGAGGCATGTAGCCCGCCATTAAGCGGTGCATGTTCTGCACATCAAACATGTAGTCTTTGGCCATGTTCAAACCTCTGCGCATGTAACCGTGGCCCTGTGCACTTTGCGCCAATGAGTAACCGACATTACAAGCGTAGAACGGGAAACGAGACAAATTACTGAACGATATGGTGCCTAACATTTCATTAGAGTCAGCGTTAATCAGTAAACAGTAATAGCCTAGCCCCATTTTATGAAGCTCGTTTAACTTAATCAGTCGCTGCGCCCAACTCGCTCTATCAAAGAACGCATCTTCGCGTATCGGCTCCCAAGGTTTCAGGTACTCTCTGTTAAACTGAAAGTACTTGCTGATCATGCCAGCGTCATCGATTTCAGCCGTGCGTAAAATCAGATTACCATCATGCTTATAAATGCGCTCTGGTGTACTCAAATCTTCCATAATCTTGTTCTTATTCGATCAGTTCTTTCTGATACCGTAATCACGAAGCTTATTCGCAATTGAGGTATGAGATACATTCAAACGTTTTGCTAGCTTACGGCTTGATGGGAAAGACTGATAAAGCTTCTCTAGAATCTGAGATTCATAGTCTTTCATGATTTCATCGAGCGAACCATCTAAGCTCAGGTTCGCCATTCCTGCCGTCAATGTTTCAAGCTGTGGCAAGTGGAATTGCTCAACCGTTAGCGTGTCTGAATCCAACTCTGTTAGTGCGCGTAGAACCATGTTGTCTAACTGACGAATGTTGCCCGGCCATTGGTAATTACCAAGCTGGTCGACTAACTCTTGAGTCAATTTTGGTTTTAACATACCTAACTGCTGCGCGTACTTTGCAACGAACAGTTCCAACAGTGGCGCTACGTCGTTTGAGCGTTCACGCAATGCTGGAATAGACAGAGTCAGTACATTCAAGCGGTAGAACAAATCTTCACGGAACGAACCCGAGTCGGCTAATTCAGAAAGACGGTGGCGCGTTGATGCAATAATACGAACATCCGCGTGCATCTCTTCTTCTTCACCAACACGACGGAATGAACCATCTTGTAGGAAACGCAGCAGCTTGATTTGAAGATGCGGGCTCATCTCGCCAATTTCATCTAAAAATACGGTACCGCCATTCGCTTGTTCGAAAATACCTTTATGACCTTGCTCATGGTTGAATGAACCCGGCGCATGACCAAACAATTCCGTTTCCGCTACGTCATCAGGCATCGATGCACAGCTTAGAATCAAGAATGGGAAAGACGATCGATTTGAACGGTTATGACACGCTTTTGCCAACATCTCTTTGCCTGTCCCTGTATCGCCTTCAATTAATAGAGGCTGATCCAGCATAGCCAATTTCTTAGCTTGGCTGATCAAGGCTTTATGGCGATTAGAGACACCAACAAAGTGTTCGAAACCTAGGTTGTTCTGTTCTGGGATTGAATCTGGCGAGTTCATCTCTTGATTACAAGAACGAATCGTCATTACTGCGCTTGCCAGTACCGCTTCGTTGACATCACCACCAAGGTAAATCGGCAGGATCTCAATAGAGAAATCTAAGCCATCCAACACGACAACTTCACGATGGCGCGTTACATCGCCTTCGATCCAACGAGCAAAGTTAAAACTAGGAACAAACGTCGCGAGCGGTTCACCGATGACTTCATCTTCTTGTTTGTTGAAGAGGCTCAATGCGGCGTGGTTAGCCATATCGACTGAGCCTTTAAGGTCAATCGCAATAACAGGATCAGGTAGGTTTGCCAGCAGAGCAATCAGCTCTGTGTTATGCCTTTCGCTTGGCATAAATTGGATTTTACGTACATCCTTCACACCTGAAATTCGGCGAATTTCAGCCATAAGTTCACTAAAAGCATCAAAATCAATATCAGGGCAGTTTAGATAAATAATACCTTTAACATCAATTTCGATTCCTCTTAAATCAATGCTTTTTGAGGCCAAGATATCGAGCAACTCACGCGTTAAGCCGAGTCTGTCTTCACACAATACTTCAAGACGCACAAATAGTCCTATTATAGGTGTCAGGATAAGTTGACAGTAGTGTGGATTAAGCTCTGAGTTCAGTCAAGAAGAAGAGTAAACATATGTTTACTCTTCTTCTCAAACTATTGAGCTTCAAATGCTTTATTTAAGAGTGATACGCTTTATTTCAGAAAGGACGGCTTTGCGGAGGTCTGCCAGTTTTACTTTTCGTTCGTTATGCCAAGGCATAGGACGCAGCAATGTCATGGCTTTTAAGCCCAGTCTTGCAGTAAGGATACCGACACCTAGCCCCTGCCCTGCTCGAGCTGAGACTTTGCCTGCAAGATCCATCGAGACGAGATCCATACTTGCATCAATCGCGAGCTCACTTGCTCCTGCAGCGGCCATGTTGATTAACACCAGTTTAAATAGCTTAATGCGAGACCAGTAGCCAAGCTCAATGCCATACACATCAGCAAGCTTGTCTATCATGGTGAAATTTCGCCAAGCCACCAACAACATATCAGCCGCCGCCAATGGACTCACCGCGACCAAAGCCGCCGATTCGGTCGAAAACTTAGTGACGATTTGAGTCGCTACTTTGTCTTGTTGACTCACGACTAACGCATCGTACATATCCAACACTTCTGCATCACTGTGTGCAGGGTTAATGCTGTTTCGCCACTTATCGTACGAAGGAGACTCAGCGATAATGCCGCCTTGCTTGGCGATGTTTTCACAGAACGCTTTGCCCTTGCCGACACTTTGACTTTGGAGTAGCTCTTCACTCTGCTCTTGCACACTAAAGTGATCTTTAAGTGAACGCAGTTTCCACAGCTCTTTGCCTATTGCGCCTAAACCCAATGAAGCAATGGCAGCAATGAAGCCTGCCCAACCTAACGCCAGCCAGTCAGCCGATTGAATCGCGGTAATGACCGAATCAATTGCCTGCCATCCAACTAGGCCAGAGAAAGCGACCAATAAACCCGTTCCAAACCACTTCTTCTTTTTGCTCGGTCGAATCACTTGTTCCAATTGCTGCTCAGCTTCACCATCAAGATCAGCTTTCACTTGCGGTGCGACAGGGACAAATTTCTCTTGCTCTGTGAACAGTTGTTGAGCGCCTAAATCCGGGCCAACGTCACTCTTGTCTTGCTCATCAAAAGAGGTCTTCAACGGTTCATTAAAGACCTGCTTTGTTTTTAATTCACTCATTTTGATTGCCTCAATTACTTCAACTTGTCGCCAATGAGATACTCTAAAACCTTGTCGACTCTTAGATGTTGGCAAGGCTCATCGGAATGTTGCTCCATCGGTCTAAAGCTCGTGAAATCAAACTGGTTGGTTTCCCAATACTGTTTATTAGGCAACTTACGCGGCACCTCTCCCGGATACATGGTTTGAGGGACATTATCCAAAGTCACACCTTGCAACGCCGGAACATTGTCTGAACCCGACGAGATATAACCCGCGCTGGTCGCTTGAATAGACGCGATACTCATACAACTCATGTCGATGTGTTCAAACGCCGCCTGCTGCCAAGCTGGATGCACCATCTGTTGTAACAGTGACACCAAGTTCGGATGTTGATCCGGTGTCACGTGGTCAGCTTTTGTGGCTGCAAACAAGATCTTGTCGATCTTCGGCGCGAATAAACGTCTTAAGATATTGCTTCGACCGTACTTAAAGCTCTTAAGTAACTGTTCTAACGCGCCACGCATGTCCATGAAAGAGTCATAGCCCGCATTAAGTGGCTGTAAGCAATCCACTAGCACGATTTGTCTGTCGAACGTCGCGAAGTGATTCTTGTAGAACGCTTTGACGACCTTCTGTTGATACTCTTCATAACGCGCTTTAAGTACCGCATAGTTACTTGTTTTTGAGAACTTACCCTCAGGTGCGATGCACGGGAAGAATTGCAACACAGGCGCGCCTTCAAGCTCACCGGGTAATACGAATCGACCCGGTTGTACCCAATGCAGCCCGTTACTTTTACAAGTATGAAGGTACTGAGTGTAGCTATCGGCAATCGCGACCAGTTTCTTTTCGTCCGCTTCTGCTAGCAAATCGATATCACCACGCATGGCGTTCCACTGTTGCGAGTAAGTTTCTCTGTCGCCTTTCAATGCGGCAAACTGAGATTGGCTCCAGGTATCGAAGTCCATATCCAGTAACGGCAAATCAAGCAGCCATTCACCTGGATAATCGACAATATCGAGATAAAGGGTGCTGTTTTTACTCAGTAGCTTTTTCGCGCCCTTCGCAGGCTTATATTTGATTGCTAGACGAATCTCACTGACATCACGCGTTGGCACTGGCCATTCTGGTGGCTGTGCATTCAACGACTCCATCGCTTCATCATAAGAGAAGCGTGGAATCATCATGTTGTGTTGCGGGATACGCTTTGCGCCAATAATTCTTCCATCTCTCGCCGATGCAAGCAGTGGCAAGTTTTTGTGGGTAGACGTATGAAGAAGCTGATTAACCAGCGAAGTAATGAATGCTGTCTTACCCGCACGAGAGAGCCCCGTGACCGCTACTCGAATATGAGAATCCGTTCCTCTGCTTATAAAGTCACTCATTTCTTGAGTTAGGTGTTTCATTTGAACGACTCCGTGATAGTTAGGCTAGCTGGTTATGATAATAGAAAGGCAAGCCTATGTTCTTTCCCCGTTGGGATAGTTTGTATGCTTTTGCTTATGTTGATGAGTATGCAATACACATTCTTAATGCTAGATGAATAAAAGCCCCTGACTACATTCATAATCAGGGGCTTTAGAATTTTTGCACGATATCCGACGTCTAATCGTCTTCAATCAACTTGTAGATAACAAACAGTGCAATCTCTGCAATTAGCCAAAGCGCACATGTAATCGTCACGTATTTATTATCAAAGATACTGATCCCTTTCAAGATCAGGTCGTAGCCAACAAAAGCACCAATCACCACTGCCAAGATAATCTGTAGGATCTGAATAAAACGAGGCATTCCTCTCTCCTATGTTCTTATATCAAACTATGTGTTTATCACTATATCATTGATAATAAGACAAAAGTGCAGATAATGCTGCACTTTTGTCTTTAACTTTCTGTCAAAAATTGCAATTCAAACGCTGAAGTTAGCGACAATTACGATTTTTTGGCGTCGATTAATTACGCTTTCTCAGCTTCAGCAATCTTCACTTTCCACGTGTCAGGGCCGATCTGGTGTGCGTTCACGCCGTTAGAGTCAACCGCTACCGTTACAGGCATATCTTCAACTTCAAACTCGTAAATCGCTTCCATACCGAGATCTTCAAACGCAACAACGCGTGCTTTTTTAATTGCTTTTGCGACTAAATAAGCTGCACCACCAACCGCCATTAGGTAAACCGCTTTGTGCTCTTTGATTGATTCAACCGTTGCAGGGCCACGTTCCGCTTTACCGATCATGCCCATAATGCCAGTTTCGTTCAGCATCATGTCAGTGAACTTATCCATACGTGTTGAAGTTGTTGGGCCCGCAGGACCTACCGCTTCATCACCTACAGCATCAACAGGACCCACGTAGTAAATGAACTTGCCTTTGAAATCAACGCCGGCTGGTAAGCCTTCGCCGCTTTCTAGCATGCCTTGAATACGTTTATGAGCAGCATCACGACCGGTTAAGATCTTACCTGACAGAAGAACCGTTTCGCCGGTCTTCCACTCTTGTACGTCTTCTTTAGTCACTTCATCAAGGTTAACACGACGTGTATTTGCGCCCGCTTCCCAAGTGATGTCTGGCCACTCTTCTAACTTAGGTGGCGTTAGCTCTGCTGGGCCGCTGCCATCTAGTGTGAAGTGAACGTGACGCGTTGCTGCACAGTTCGGGATTAAGCAAACTGGCTTAGATGCTGCGTGTGTTGGTGCTGTTTTGATTTTTACGTCAACCACAGTCGTTAGACCGCCAAGACCTTGTGCACCAATACCTAGCTTGTTTACACGGTTGAAGATGTCTAGGCGAAGCTCTTCTTCTGCGTTCTCAGGGCCTTTTTCGATAAGCTCTTGAATATCGATGTGTTCCATCAAAGATTCTTTCGCTAGTACCGCTGCTTTCTCAGCCGTACCGCCAATGCCTATACCTAGCATACCCGGTGGACACCAGCCTGCCCCCATTGTTGGCAGCGTCTTCTCTACCCATTCTGCAATATCATCAGAAGGGTTCAGCATAACCATCTTGGTTTTGTTCTCAGAACCGCCGCCCTTAGCCGCGATTTGAATTTCAACTTTGTTGCCTGGAATCATATTAATGTGGACAACCGCTGGTGTGTTGTCTTTGGTATTAATACGCTTACCTGCAGGGTCCATTAGGACAGATGCACGCAATGGGTTATCTGGGTTGTTGTAAGCTTGACGAACGCCTTCATCAACCATCTGTTGTACTGTTTGATCCGTTTCCCACCTAACATCCATACCGATGTTCACGAAACAAGTAACAATACCCGTATCCTGACAAATTGGACGATGGCCTTCCGCAGACATGCGCGAGTTGATAAGAATCTGAGCGATCGCATCTTTAGCTGCTTGGCTCTCTTCTTTCTCGTACGCTTTTTCTAGGGCTTGGACGAAGTCTAAAGGGTGATAATAAGAAATGTACTGAAGTGCGTCAGCGACACTGCTGATCACATCTTGCTTACGAATAACCGTCATTGCATGCCTCTTTATTGTTCTGGTTCCATGTGGGTTCACAGTTTGACTATATGTGCCAAATCGAATTAGGTGGTTTAGCTTTTTATTGTGTTGAGCTGTATTTAGTTGCTTTAGCAATCGCTTGCATAGCTTTAAACTAAACCACTTGGATTACTCCGTTCTAATCAAGAACCCATTTTATTTTCAATTTATGATACTCTTGCTTCCTCTCACACGCCATGCAGTGATCGAACTCTTTGTCACAAATTAAACAAATGAATAACAACGAATTTCGCTCTATCCAAATCAAGCCGCTTGAATATCAATCAACTTTAGCTAAACAGCTGTTTTCCCATATTGAAAACCTGCCGTGGGCAATGCTATTACGCTCCGCTTCAGAAAGCCACGTTGATAGTCGATACGATATTTTAGTTGCTCAACCCATCGCCACCTTCGAGACAATCGGTGCAGAAACGACCGTTAATGTTAATGAGACGTGCGAGGTTTCAGACTCTGATCCTTTCGAACTACTCGACCAATATCAGCAACAATTATTGCCTGCGACTAAAGAGCACACTCAGTTGCCATTCGTTGGCGGCGCTTTAGGCTATTTTAGCTATGATTTAGGGCGCAGAGTCGAGACACTTCCATCACTCGCAAAGCGTGATATTGAAGCACCTGACATGGCAGTTGGCTTGTATGAATGGGCTGTTATCGTTGACCACCAATTGAAAACGGCGTGTATTGTCGGTAGCAATATCGATGAACATCATGATTGGCTAATGCAGCAGATGGCTCAATCACACCTATCACATGCGCCCTTTGGGTTAACCACACCGTGGCAATCCAATATGAGCGAAGAGAGCTACGCCACTAAGTTCGATAGTGTTCAAGAGTACCTGTTATCCGGGGACTGCTATCAGATTAACTTAGCTCAGCGCTTCAATGCCCAATACCAAGGTAGTGAATGGCTGGCTTATGACAAGTTAGAACAGTACAACTCAGCGCCCTTTTCGGGTTTTATCCGTTTGGCCGACTGCGCAATCATCAGTGTTTCGCCAGAGCGTTTCTTAGAACTCAAAGACAACGTCATTGAAACCAAGCCAATCAAAGGCACACGACCTCGTTCTGAGGACCCGATGATTGATAATGCCAACGCGCAAGACCTAGCAAGCGCCGATAAAGATCAGGCGGAAAACTTGATGATCGTCGACCTACTTCGTAATGACATTGGCCGAGTAGCAAAACCGGGCACAGTGCATGTACCAAAGCTCTTCGATATTGAAAGCTTCCCTGCCGTGCACCACTTAGTGAGCACGATACGAGCGGACCTTGATGACCAATACTCTGCAACTGACCTTCTGAGAGCCTGTTTCCCTGGAGGCTCGATTACTGGCGCACCAAAAGTTCGCGCGATGCAGATCATTGAAGAGTTAGAACCGCATCGACGTTCAGCGTACTGCGGCAGTATTGGCTACATCAGCCGAAATGGCAGAATGGATACCAGTATTACCATTCGTACATTAGTCGCCGAGAACAACACGCTTTATGCTTGGGCTGGCGGTGGTGTGGTATTTGATAGTGATTGTGCTTCTGAATACCAAGAAACACTGGATAAGCTGAGTCGAATTCTACCGGTACTTGAAGATTGCTAAACCTAGTTTCATTAACTGCGAGTTCCGCGACTTAATGACGAGTTCCGTAGCTTAACGGCTAGCAAAAGTTCGATATAAAAAGAAACCGAAGGATCGTAAGATCACTTCGGTTTTTTAGTCTGTAAGTTAGAGTACATAACTCACAACGCTTTATTCGCGTGTTTAAGCGACCTTCACCGCTGAGACACCCCACTTCTTGAGCATCTCTTTCAGATCGTTGGCGGTGTAAGGCTTACTCA
The DNA here is from genome assembly GCF_041467715.1 of Vibrio sp. 10N.247.311.14. Taxonomy (NCBI): domain Bacteria; kingdom Pseudomonadati; phylum Pseudomonadota; class Gammaproteobacteria; order Vibrionales; family Vibrionaceae; genus Vibrio; species Vibrio sp. 10N.247.311.14. The sequence continues at coordinate 32,248 of NZ_JBFSVE010000040.1, read as the reverse complement.
AAATGTCATCCATTCCACACTGAATACAACGTTCGCGTTCTTCCAATGTCGTTCCGGCGGTCAGTGCCACAATAGATTTAACGTAACCCTTCTCTCTTAGCTTCTCTGTTGCTTCAAACCCGTCCATAACAGGCATTCTGCAATCCATGAATACAATGTCGTATTCGTTGTCTGACGCGAGCTCAAACCCTTCGACACCATTGCTTGCGATAGCTGGTTCAATCTCATGTTTACGAAGCATCTGTTGGATGATGATCTGGTTCATCTTAATATCATCAACCACCAGCACTTTAAGTAGTGACAATTCCGCCTCATACTCAAAGCCCTTGGCGACACTATCACTCTCTGCCGGAACATCGACAACTTGAAGAGGAATCGAGATGGTAAACGTCGTGCCTGAACCAACGACACTGGTCACCCCAATATCACCATTCATCAGAGCCACCAGTTTGCGACAAATCGCTAACCCAAGTCCTGTACCCTCATAGTTCCGACTACTTGAGTTATCTGCCTGCGTAAAAGGTTCAAACAGCGTCTTATGCGCCGATTCAGCGATTCCGACTCCGGTATCTTCTACAGAGAAAACAAATTGGTTTTTGTCCCACTCAATATCAACATTCACATGCCCTTCTTCTGTAAATTTAATCGCATTACCTATTAAGTTCACAAACAGTTGTGTGATGCGCTCTAAATCGCCTTGGAAATGGGAGGGAACGTTTGACGCAACACTGATATTGAATTCGAGCTGCTTCTCAATTGCTCGATTGACGAAGATGCTTTCAATCGTGTTTCTCAAATCACGTAGGGCAAATTTCTTTGGAATAAGCTCTAACATCCCTGCGTTAATTTTGCTGTAATCCAATAGATCATTAATGATGGTTCGGAGAAACTCTCCAGATTGGCTCAGGTTGTTCACTATCTCACGCTGAGAGCTATTCAGTTCGGTATCACTGATCAACTCGGCACTGCCTAGTAAGCCATTAAGTGGAGTTCTTAACTCATGATTAATCATGGCCACAAAGTCACGCGTTGCCCTTTCGGACTCTTCCGCTCGTTTACGTGATTCAATATTTCGGTTGATTGCTAGTTGATGGGTTAAGGCACTGCAGATAAGGTCCGTGACCAACAACAGTTGGCTTTGGATAAACTCGTAGTCTTGGTCTAACAACCTGACTCTGACGATTAACGCACCAACTATGACTTTTTCAACCTCTAAGGGCACGGTCAGTAGGTTGTCTTGCCAATGAGGTTCTTGAATGTCTTGCTCTAACACCTCGACAGTCTCATCGCCATAATCATAGGTCTGTAACTGAGGGATGAGCTTGGGAGGTAGAATCAAACGACTGGCTTCGATTAAGTAACTGTTAGTCACGTTGGTCGTTAGTTCAGATAGCATGACATCATCGAGATCATTTCTTAGAAACGCGCGCCCAAAATCAATCAACAGGTTGTCGATTTGTTCTTGGAATTCAATGCGGCGTATATTCGCGTTGGAGCGCTTTTCTAACTGACGCAAAGCAAGCTCAAGCTGTTGGTTAGCCTCGAACAGTTCGAGGCTCTTCTGTTCCAACAATCCTTCAGCCGCTTTCCTTGCCGCGATTTGACGCTTAAGCTTCTTCTCTAGGGCAGATGCCAGATCCATATTACTTTTCTACTTTGAGATTAAACCTAACCACGCTTTGGTCATCATTTTGTGGCGTCATCTCCACCGCGATAGATTCACCGTGGTATTCAGCACATCCTTCAATAAGCCCTAAGCAAACATGAGACATACACCTTGCGCTTTTGTAGTCAAAAACAAGTTGTGCTTCGTTCGTGGTGATAAAACTGAATTCAGGTGGCTCAGCATCTGGATAGAGCTTCTTCACTTCAACATGAATGTAACGCTCTACGTGCTGAATAAATTGAAAGGTGGTATTGCTGTGAGCAAGGCTCGCTTTATTCGGTAATGAGGCCAGTAAGTTCTTAAATACAGACTGCCCAAACACGCGTTGCAAGCTTGCCGCATCAATATCGGTTTTCTTACTCAAGTTGATAATCAACCTGACAAGGTCTTTGTGGTCGTAACTGCCGACCGACGTATAGATTCCTTCATCTTCTGACATTTCTAGAACTTCTTCCAAAAGCTCTAGCCCAAACTTGTCTTCAACAAGCTCTAAAAATTCGGTGAATATGATTCCTTTCATCTCATACCTTTTCTTCTATTTCTTTTTAGAATGGTCCACTAAGTTATTGTTATCAAATTCTTAAACAAAAAATCTACGTTTCGTCACCCAATTTTATGACATCGATAACGCTTACTCGCCTGTATGCACATATTGAATATAGCAAAAATCGTCATTTTGAGGAGATTCATCGGTAAACAGCCTCTCATGACGCCCAATTGATAACTAAAAGAGGGAAAGTGAATGAAGAAAAACTCGATATTGGTAATCAACCCACGGTTATGTCTATACTTAAAATCATAATAATCAATATATTGGCTTGATATGAATAAAGAAAACTTCCTTCAGCAATTCCAACTTAACCCTACCGTTGGCTATCATCCTGAGTCAGTAGAGCGTGTTTCGCACATCAGTGGCGAGCAATTACGTAAAGCGGCAGTGGTGGTAGGTTTAGTTGAAAGAGAAGATGGTTTACATGTCATTTTTACTAAAAGAGCGGCTCATTTAAAGCATCACCCCGGCCAAGTCAGCTTTCCTGGTGGTAAACACGAACTTTCTGACCCTTCTATGCAATTCACTGCACTCAGAGAGCTCCATGAGGAGGTGGGAATTCGATCGGATCAAGTTAAAATTATTGGGCAATTACCAGCATTGAGTACTATTAGTAAATTTTCTGTGACGCCGATTATTGCCATGGTCGATCCTGACTATGAAGCCATCATTGATGAGAACGAAGTTGCCTCAATTTTTGAGGTACCCGCTACCTATGTTTTAGACCAAGCCAAGTTACACAGCCACACTGTTAACTTTAAACAAATCAAGCATCGGGTTTTTGCGATGCCTTTCCAAGAGCACCTAATTTGGGGCGTTACGGCGCAAATTATCCAATCGCTGCAGCAACACGTACTGCAACGAATCACATAGCAACTACGTTTTATTTAATCTCTGTTAACAAAATCCAGACTTTCTATGGAACAGATTTATTAATGCAATTTTACGCAAACGTTTCCCTGGTATAAATCTATACAACCCCGCCTTTCGCATAAATAAAACTAATACTAGGCATAAACATAAATCACATGTAGCACGCTATTTTCGTGATCAAAAATTCGTTTTTCGCATATCATGTGACACGCCGTTTCATTACATGATTTAGATCTATTTTTTGCAGAAGAAAATTCTGCAGAATTAGCCCCGACTTATTTCCTGTTCCCAAAAAATGAGTAATTTAACATGAACACAACAACTTCTTCGGCAAATGCCGTTAAAGATTCAAGCAAGTTTAACTATAAAGATTTTACCTGGTGTTTATCACTATTCGGTACAGCAGTTGGTGCTGGCGTACTATTCCTTCCAATCAAAGCTGGTGCGGGTGGTTTTTGGCCATTAGTTATCCTAGCTCTAATTGCGGCACCAATGACTTGGTTCGCACACAAATCTCTAGCTCGTTTCGTACTGTCTGCTAAAAACCCTGAAGCTGACATTACAGATACAGTAGAAGAACACTTCGGTAAGACTGGCGCAAACCTTATTACTTTCGCTTACTTTTTCGCTATCTACCCAATCGTTCTGATTTACGGTGTTGGTATCACAAACACTGTTGATTCTTTCCTAGTAAACCAAATGGGTATGGAATCTATTCCTCGTCCTCTTCTTTCTGGTGCACTTATCCTTGCTATGACAGCAGGTGTTGTATTCGGTAAAGAGCTGATGCTTAAAGCAACTTCAGCAATGGTTTACCCACTAGTATTCATCCTACTAGCGCTATCTTTTTACCTAGTTCCTGATTGGAACACTTCAATGATGGACGTAAGCCCAGAATGGTCAACAATGCCTTCTATTATCTGGCTTGCAATTCCAATCATCGTGTTCTCTTTCAACCACAGCCCAATCATTTCACAGTTCTCTAAAGAGCAACGTCGTGTATACGGTGAAAACGCAGTTAAGAAAACTGACGCGATCACTGGCGGCGCAGCAATGATGCTGATGGGTTTTGTAATGTTCTTCGTATTCTCTGTAGTTCTTTCTCTATCTCCAGAGCAACTAGCAACAGCACAAGCACAGAACATCTCTGTTCTTTCTTACCTAGCAAACGTACATGAGTCTCCACTTATCTCTTACATGGGTCCTCTAGTAGCGTTCGCAGCGATTACTTCTAGCTACTTCGGTCACTTCCTAGGTGCTCACGAAGGTCTTGTTGGTCTAATCAAGTCTCGCTCTGGTTCTTCAATCTCTAAGATTGAAAAAGTATCTCTAGCGTTCATCGTTGTTACAACTTGGATTGTTGCGGTAGTTAACCCAAGTATCCTAGGTATGATTGAAACAATGGGTGCTCCAATGATTGCAGCTATCCTGTTCCTAATGCCTGTGTTCGCGATGCAGAAAGTACCAGCTATGGCTAAGTACAAAACTTCAGCACCTGTGCAAATCTTTACAGCTTTATGTGGTCTAGCGGCTATTAGTTCTGTAATCTACGGCGCTCTTTAATCTCAAGCCCTTTTTATAAGATGGCATCCATCTTATATCACGAGATTAGACAAAAAATATAATGATAATAAATGAGCCTCCCTACTCCCCTTGAGAGGCTCTCTTTTTGAGGTAATCGCTATGATTAGTGTATTTGATATCTATAAAATCGGTGTTGGTCCATCGAGCTCACACACAGTTGGGCCAATGAAAGCGGGTAAAGAATTTATTGATGACCTACGTTCAATGGGAAAATTGCGCGACATCACTAAAATCACCGTGGACGTATATGGATCACTATCACTGACAGGGAAAGGTCACCACACAGATATCGCAATCATCATGGGTCTTGCTGGCAATACTCCTGAGCGTGTTGATATCGATTCTATTGCTGGCTTCATTGCTCGCGTAGAAGAAACTGAGCGCCTTCCTGTTGGCATGCACTGTCATACAGTATCGTTCCCACGCGATGGCGGTATGAACTTCCACACTAGCAACCTTTCTCTACACGAGAACGGCATGAGCATTCATGCATGGGTTGGTGACGAAGTTGCATACTCAAAAACGTACTACTCAATTGGCGGCGGTTTCATCGTTGACGAAGAGAACTTCGGCAAAGAAGAAGAAAACCCAATCAAAGCACCTTACGAATTCACAACAGCTGAAGAGCTGGTTAATCAGTGCAAAGAAAGCGGTCTTTCTATCAGTACACTGGTTATGAAAAACCAAGCAGCGTTCCACTCAGACGAAGAGTCTCGCACTTACTTCGCTAACATCTGGAAAACTATGCGTGAGTGTATGGATCGCGGTATGAATACTGAAGGTATCCTGCCTGGTCCACTACGTGTTCCTCGCCGTGCAGCAGCACTTCGCCAACAGCTAATGACTTCAGAAAAAACAACCAATGATCCAATGTCGGTTGTTGACTGGGTAAACATGTTTGCTTTCGCAGTAAACGAAGAAAATGCAGCTGGCGGCCGTGTAGTAACGGCACCAACAAACGGCGCATGTGGCATCATCCCTGCTGTATTGGCTTACTACGATAAGTTCATCCAAACAGTGACAGAGAAAGATTACATCCGTTACTTCGCAGCTTCTGGCGCGATCGGTGGTCTTTACAAGCGTAACGCTTCAATCTCTGGTGCTGAAGTTGGCTGTCAGGGTGAAGTTGGTGTGGCATGCTCTATGGCTGCTGCTGGTCTTGCTGAGCTTATGGGTGGTAGCCCTGAGCAAGTATGTATGGCTGCAGAAATCGGCATGGAGCACAACCTAGGTCTAACATGTGACCCAGTTGCTGGCCAAGTACAAGTACCATGTATCGAGCGTAACGGTATTGCTGCAGTTAAAGCAATCAACTCGACTCGTATGGCGCTTCGTCGCTCTTCTGCTCCTACTGTTTCTCTAGATAAAGTTATCGAAACAATGCTAGAAACAGGTAAAGACATGAACGCTAAATACCGTGAGACATCTCAAGGTGGTTTGGCTGTTAAGGTTGTTTGTTGATAGCCTTTGAATCAATCTGTTTTTAATCAGCAGATAATAAAAAGGAACGCCGATGCGTTCCTTTTTTGTATCTGAATTCCGGCCACTTATATCTAAGATGCTCGATTCGCATCTTAGATAATGGACCAAAGAACTAGATCACTTGTGAGATAAGCAGGAAGCAACCAAACAGCAGTGAGAACAACATCATTGCGCTGCCACCTTCTGCTCGGTATTGGTCATCAGCAACTTTCATGAAACGCTGTTTGTGGACCATAACCAGAGGAACAAACACCGCTAGGAACACCAAGATGATACCTGCGTAATTCAGTACTTGTAGGAACTTGTCTGCCGCAAGCAATGAACCAGCCAACGGCAAGATAAAGCTAATGCAGTACGTTACCGCTGTATTTTGGTTGAACATGTCTTTGTTCTGGTTGAACAACGCCATCGCCACACCAAAGAAAGAGGTCAACAACGCCAAGCCCGTGAAGGTAGACAGAACGTTACCCACCCAAGGAGACTGAGCCTCAAACGCCGCCATCAAATCTGATACGTTCTCAAAGCTTCTGAATTGCTCTTCACTCAAGTTGCCCACTACCGCAAACAACCAGCACAAGTAACACACTAATGGGATCAGAGAACCGATGATCACCATGTTACGCAGCTGTTTGTCTGTCGCTTCGTGGTTGTAAGAAACCAAGGTTGGAATCACCACCATAAAGCCAAAGCTCGTAAACAGGATGGCACTGGTTTTGATTAGGTCAACGTGGTCATGGCTGGTTACCTGCATCAAGTTTTCTTGAGTCATGCTCGGCGCTAAGAAGGCCATGGTTGCAAACAAACTAGCAAGCATCACGAAGAACAATGCTCGATTGAGCTTATCAATCACACCAGTACCACTTGCGACTACTGCGCCAGCAAGCAAGGTAAACACGGTTTGGCTGGTAGTCGCGGTAATTTCGACGCCAAAGTTAGACAGTAACTTACTCAGCAAGTCACCTGCGCCCAGAATGTAAGCCATTAATAGGCAAATCAACAACGCGTATAGCAAGCCGTTGGTAAGCAACTGACCTTGTTTACCCAAGGTTTTTCGGGCAATAGAGTTTAATCCTAGACCGCCACCCGCTTTGATGGTCGCTTCTAGAAGTAGTAATGCTGCGTAAGTCGTACCGAAGCAGATCAGTACCATAAGCAGTGTGCCGTAAAGCAATCCGAATTGAGCTAATACCATTGGGATCGCAAGCATACCAGCACCGAGAGCGGTACCAGCGATAATTAGGGAGCTACCCATCATTTTAATATTCATTGTTTTTAACTTATTTGTTTAGTTTTTATAGATGTGAGTCTTCGTTCATCGAGCGGATGACAAAGGAGTTCAGATAGAAATAAAGTTATAAAACGAATAACAATAGGAGCGATAAGCGGTAAAGAAGCGTGCAGAGACGTTGTCGAACAGGGCGTTCAAAGGGGAGCTTGTCTTAAAAGAGGTAAAACGAGAAGCGTGAGTAAGCATTAACTGATGTGGTGAACCTTCCGTAGGTTCAATAATCGGTGATGTAATCTTGAATTTCATGTATGTGTCCAATAAGTCACATTCCATAGTATTTGAAGCAGCGTATCCGTTGCTGCCCTACCTCTATCATAGAGGTCTTTTCATCTTATCGAATGAGCCTCGAAACACAACGCTATAACCACAATTTTTGCTATTAAATTGAACAAAACAACCATTTGGATATAAATTGACCACTAAGTCGTCTAAAACAATAGTCTTTATTGATAAAAGACAAGCGGACAAATACATCGAGCTAATTAACAACCTAGGCTTTTCTAATTATCAGCACAATCAAAACTCGATGCTGCACTTCAATTTTCCCAAAACAACAGTCTGTTTTAAGAACAGCGAGGAGCTTGAAGCGCGTTCCATTTCAACATCAGACACGACACAAACTCGCTACATCACAGAAACATAACCACAACCGGAGTGTGGTCACACAATTCGTTATACCCCATAGGTGGTAGGAATTCTTACTAGTACAGTATTTTCGTCATTATAATTAATAAAAACAAACACCTTATGCGCTCAACAATCACCTTTAAAATCCTAGTGGCCCTCGCCATCGTGTTCACCTTTTTGCTGGCAATATCGACCTATTTCCAATATTCGCAACAAAAGCAACTTGTAAACTCAGTGTTAAGTGAGCAGCTTCACGACAAAGCAAGTAACTACTTCGATAGCCTCAATATGATGATGCTCACCGGCACCATGGCACAAAAAGAGACCCTTCGTCAGAAAGCACTGGCTCAAGAAGGCATTGAAGACGTTCGTGTTTTACGCGCCGACGCTGTCAGCAAGTTATATGGCCCAGGTAATGACAACCAAACACCGGTTGACGATATTGATAAACGAGCGCTAGCGGGCGAAACCGTTATCGAACCTTTTTCTGCTGATTGGGGCAAAGGCTTGGTTATTGCTCTGCCAATGAAGTCGAGTGAAGATTACCGAGGAACCAATTGTGTCGCCTGTCATATGGCACCAGAAGGTGAAGTGTTGGGTGCGATTCGTCTCGAATATAACCTTAACCATGTTAACTCGCTGATTAACACTCAAACCATGGCTGCTATTGGCATTATGGCAGTGACCTCGTTTGCCGGATTTGTCCTTACGATGGGATTAATTCGTAAGATTATCGTGCGCCCGCTGCAACAGACTTCTCGCTTTATGACCCAAGTCAGCAACGATAAAAACCTATCCACTCGCCTGCCGGAACAAAGCAAGGATGAGATTGGCACGCTGGCTAACTCCATCAACTCGTTCATGGGAACCGTATCTGACAGCTTAGAAAAGGTACAAAGCACCTCGCACAAGTTAAATGCGTCTGCCAACCAACTGACTAGTGTCGCGCAAATTACCGAGCAAGCCGCCAGCGACCAGCAAAGCGAAACCGCAGAAGTGCAACACAATGTCGAAGGAATACAGGCACAGCAAGTCAATGTAGAACAAGCGACTTTAACAGCTTCAGAGCTTATCAATCACACCGCTGATGTGGCGTGTAAGAGTGCCAACCAAGCACACGACGCAAGCAGTGAGATAAAAAACCTCGTTAGCAGCATAGAAGAAGTGAAACACAAAATACTGACACTCAATGAGCAAACCGGAGAGGTCTCTTCAATATTGAGTGTGATTCGTGGCATTGCCGACCAAACCAATCTTCTAGCCTTAAATGCGGCGATTGAAGCGGCTCGTGCGGGAGAACAAGGTCGGGGCTTTGCGGTAGTTGCAGATGAAGTTCGAAATCTTGCATCACGAACGGCAGAGGCAACTGGCAGTATTGAGTCTATCATTCATCAGTTCCAGCAAGGCAGTGAAGAGTCGCTGACTTCTGCCGATCGCGTTTGCGAACAAGCACATCAAAGCTCAACAGATATCGACGCACTGTCCGTTGAAATGAATGGTGTCGTTGAAGAAATGAAACAAGTGCTGGCTCATGCGAAAAATATTCAACAACAGACGCAATCCACTACACACGCGACCGAAGATGTTCAACAAAAGGTTGAAACCATCACTTCTCACGCCGACAACACATCGCAGTCTGCAGCTGAGACTCGTGGAATCAGTAATGATTTAGAAGAGCTGTCTGATCACCTTGAATCTCTTATCAACCAATTCACCTTATCTAACTCAAAGACCAACGATAAAGGTCAGTCATAGTTCGCTAGAACTCCCCTACCGACATCAACAAAAAAGCGCTCAAAGATGAGCGCTTTATCTTCATAACAATGTCTAGCTCAGGCTTTTAAGCTTTTAGGCTTTTAGGCTTTTAGGCTTTTAGGCTTTTAGGCTTTTAAAGTACCTTAAACCACGATTAGTGCGTAATGGAAACCGCAGTTAAATCTTTATGCTTGTGGTACATCGCGTGCTTGAATATTAGATTCGCACTCACGGTATCCATTCCTGCGACCTCTACATAAGCACCCTTTTTACGAAACTTAAATACAACCTTATCAAGCGCCTCAACCGACGTGTTATCTAGGAAAGACGCATCCGAAATATCGATGGTCACTAAAGAGGTCGCATTGTCATAATCAAATAGATCGACAAACGCATCTGAAGAAGCAAAGAAGACATGGCCTTTTACTCGGTGGGTAGTGTGCATTTCGTTAGTCACGACTTCATCGGATATAAACACCATGGATTTACTGGCATGCGCATAAAACAGAGCCGATAACACCACGCCAACCGCAACACCTATCGCAAGATTATGAGTAAACACCACTACCGCCACGGTTGCTAGCATGGTTACATTGGTTGGGAGTGTGTGGTCTTTAAGCTCAACAACAGAACGCCATGAAAACGTGCCGATTGAAACCATGATCATCACAGACACTAAAGCGGCCATCGGTATCAGCTTCAACCAATCAGAAACAAACACCACCATTAGCAGTAAAACAACCCCGGCGATCAAGCTGGATAATCGGGTTAAGCCGCCTGATTTGATGTTAATGATCGACTGGCCAATCATCGCACACCCCGCCATACCACCAAATAGTGAAGCCACGATGTTCGCTACGCCTTGCCCTTTGCATTCATTGTTCTTATTACTTTCAGTATCGGTCAGGTCATCCACGATCGTCGCCGTCATCAATGATTCCAATAAGCCTACAAGAGATAGTGCAATAGAATATGGAAGGATGGTTGTGAGCGTATCAAACGTGAATGGAATATTAGGGATCAAGAATACAGGCAGTGAATCCGGAAGCTTGCCCATATCTCCAATCGTTCTGACATCTAAACCAAATAACAAACTGATAATAGTCAGGGCAACAATCGCGACTAATGGAGAAGGTATCGCACGACCAAACTTGGGAAAATAAGGAAGCAGATAAATGATCGCCAAACCCAAAGCGACTAACACGTAAACGCTCGAAGGGACGTTGATCAACTCAGGGAGCTGAGCCATAAATATAAGAATAGCGAGCGCGTTAACAAACCCAGTAATCACCGATTTGGAAACGAAATTCATCAGATTACCAAGCTTGAGGTATCCAGCCGCGATTTGAATGACGCCAGCAAGAAATGAAGCTGCGAGTAGATACTCTAGCCCGTGTTCTCTCACTAAGGTAACCATCAACAGCGCCATTGCGCCCGTTGCCCCAGAGATCATCCCCGGACGACTGCCAACCAAAGCGGTTACAACACAGATACAGAAAGAAGCATAAAGCCCTACTTTAGGGTCGACGCCTGCGATAATTGAAAATGCGATGGCTTCAGGGATTAATGCGAGTGCAACCACAATCCCAGATAATGAATCTCCTTTAACGTTTGATAACCAGTGTTTTTTTAAATAATTAAGCATGTAATTCTCTTTTACTTGTACAGCCAGTCCTGCCTTGTTCAGACATAATTTGATCGACTGTTTTTCTTGAATGAGCGAGCGCTCGAAAAGTGCGGGTGTAGAGAGAATGCAGGGGTTAAGGCGGCGTAATTAACACGTGAATATTAAACTCCTCTTGTACTTTAGTGGGAAATTAAGAAGGTGATCAAGTCCAAAATGACTGAATCCGCGCCAATATAGAGTGAGTCTCAACACAATCACACTCCCATTATTGAAAACAAAGGTTTCGATTACGCCATGCTCGTTCAGCAGCTCACATAGGGTGAAAGGTAAGGCTGACGCTAAGATCGAACAAAAAACACACCCTCAAACCTATTTATCGTCAGTAGACACAATATTTCTTTCACCAAGCAAGAATAAAGGTTGAAGCTGTCGGTATGACAGGTAATATGTTCAATCGATTTAAAAAGTTTATACAACTTAATGTTTCGGCTAATTATTGTGCAAATGTATATTTATTTGCAGCAATGCCAGAGACTTTGAGTTGAATTTGTCCCTCAATGGAGAATGAAATCAACATGACTTACGCGCCTGTAACAGACGTACTTGGCGGCAAGCTAGCGGTAGACAGTGAAGTAACTGTTCGCGGCTGGATCCGTTCACGTCGTGATTCCAAAGCTGGAATCTCTTTCCTTGCCATTTATGACGGCTCTTGTTTCGACCCGATTCAGGCCGTGGTTCCTAATAATCTTAATAATTACGAAAACGAAGTATTAAAGCTAACAACTGGCTGCTCTGTTGAAGTAACGGGTAAGATTGTTGAGTCTCCTGCGAAAGGTCAAGACTTCGAACTAGCAGCAACTGACGTTAAAGTTGTAGGCTGGGTTGAAGACGCTGACACTTACCCAATGGCTAAGACGCGTCACTCTATCGAGTACCTTCGTGAAGTTGCTCACCTACGTCCACGTACAAACGTGATTGGCGCAGTAGCACGTGTACGTAACTGTCTATCTCAAGCGATTCACCGTTTCTACCACGAGCAAGGTTTCTTCTGGACTTCTGCTCCGCTTATTACTGCATCTGATGCAGAAGGCGCTGGTGAAATGTTCCGTGTTTCTACGCTAGACATGGAAAACCTACCACGCACTGAAAAAGGCGACGTAGACTTCAACGAAGATTTTTTCGGTAAAGAGACGTTCCTAACAGTATCTGGCCAACTTAATGCTGAAGCTTATGCTTGTGCACTAAGCAAGGTTTACACGTTCGGTCCTACGTTCCGTGCTGAAAACTCAAACACAAGCCGCCACCTAGCTGAGTTCTGGATGGTTGAGCCTGAAGTTGCGTTTGCAGACCTTAACGATGTAGCGAAACTGGCTGAAGACATGCTTAAGTACGTTTTCGCTGCTGTTCTTGAAGAGCGCCGCGACGACCTTGAATTCTTCGCTTCTCGCATCGACAAGCAAGCAATTACTCGTCTAGAGCAATTCGTTGACGCTGACTTCGCACAAGTTGACTACACTGACGCAATCCAAATCCTACTAGACTCTGGTAAGAAATTTGAGTTTGACGTTGAGTGGGGCATCGACATGTCTTCTGAGCATGAGCGTTACCTAGCTGAAGAGCACTTCAAAGCACCTGTTATCGTTAAGAACTACCCGAAAGACATCAAAGCTTTCTACATGCGCTTAAACGACGACGGCAAAACAGTTGCAGCAATGGACGTACTTGCACCAGGCATCGGTGAAATCATCGGTGGTGCACAACGTGAAGAGCGTCTAGACATTCTAGACGAGCGTATGATTGCTATGGGTATCGACCCTGAGCACATGAGCTGGTACCGCGACCTACGTAAATACGGTACAGTGCCACACGCTGGTTTCGGTCTTGGTTTCGAGCGTCTAGTATCTTACGTAACAGGTATGGGTAACGTTCGTGACGTGATTCCATTCCCACGTACACCACGCTCTGCAAACTTCTAATTCGAAACCTATTCGATATTAAAAGTTAAGAACAAACAAAAACCTCCGCACTTGCGGAGGTTTTTGTTTGTTCGGAATAAAACGAGTCCAGATGCTTCTGCGTGCCACTATCTGAGACTCATTATTTCAAAAGCTAATCCACATCTTGGTCGATAGCGTATTTTATTGCAAAACCGCAAATTGCCATCATAACGAATGGGATCGCGGCAGTGGTGTATTCCGCCCACGCCATATCAGCGAATGCTTTTGCCAGCAGTACGTGGCCGAGAATAAGCAGAAGCGCACACACAATAGCGACAATAATCAGCTTAACTTCATTTCCCATAGTCATTTTCAACATAACGGTATCTCCAATATTTGGTCTACCGTTATTGAATCACAACTCTTTGGTCAATTAGGCGTACAGTTACCCCACAAACAACCCGTACAGTTGGAATGATTGTCTTTTTTATGAGGGACTTAAGGTTTTACGAGTGCGTAAGTTGATGTGCCAGTTTGCCAAGCCAGATGAGCGCCTGTTCTTTCTCTTCTGTCAGTTCATAAGAGAAGTTCAATCGTATCGCGTTATCCACTCTGCCATGCTCACTAAACAGATCGCCAGATGCAACGCTAATACCTTGTTCGATAGCCAGTTGATGAAACTGTTGGCTGTCGAATTTTTCAGAAAAGCGAATCCATATCAAGTAACCACCAGCCGGCTCTTCAATCTCGATTGAATGCGGAAAGTACTGCTTAATGACATCGATAAATCGCTCTTTCCTGACGACAAGGTTTTTACGCAGTTTACGAAGGTGATTGTCGTAGCTTTCATGCGTTAAGAAATGAGCGACACCAAGTTGAACAGGAGCGCTACTCGATAACGTAGAAAGAAGCTGTAACTTTTGAATCGCGTCGTTAAAACGCGTGTTCACAACCCACCCTACTCGATAACCAGGACACAAACTTTTTGAATACGACCCACAAAGCAAGACGGAATCGGTCTTATCGAAGGCCTTTAGTGGCTTCGGCTTATGCCCTTCGTAATAAAGATCGCCATACACGTCATCTTCAATAATGTAGGTTCCATGCTGTTCTGCAATCTCTACCACACGGCGCTTTGCCTGTTCCGACAAACTGGTTCCCGTTGGGTTTTGAAAAGTCGTCATCAGCCAACACGCTTTAACATCTTGGTTTTGTAGCGCGTTTTCAAACTGCTCTATATTCAACCCATTGATTGGGCAAACGTCCACTTCGATCGGGTTAAGCCCGAGCCTCTCGACAGCCTGCAGAGCACCATAGAATGCGGGAGACTCAATCACGACGTTATCACCCGACTTGGTGACCGTTTGCAGGCTCAAGTTGAGCGCCTCCATAGCACCCGACGTAATCACGATGTCTTGATGATTAACCGTGATCCCTTGCTGCAGATAACGCTGTGCGATTTGCCTTCTCAAGGACTCACTGCCCGGTGGTAAATTATTTATCACACTCGCGCCAGTCATCTTCCTACCCGCGCTGGCAAGGTTTCGAGTCAAGGTAGGTAACGGGAAAAGGTCGGGATCTGGGAATGCAGAGCCGAAAGGAATCACACCTTCGGCTGAACTCGACTTCAAGAAATCAAATAAACGGTCATTAATGGCTTTCTTTTCACTAACGAGTGGCTGTGCGTAGTCAACGCCGTCCAGCCTTGGCGCTACAAAGTAGCCCGACTGAGGTTTAGCTATGATCCACCCTTCGCTTTCTAGCAACTGGTAGGCTTGTAAGACAGTACTATTGCTGACGTTGTAATTTCGACAACTCATGCGTACCGAAGGGATCTTCTCTCCGGATCGCCACGTATTGTTGGCTATCTGAGTTCGAATATCCTTTGCAAGCTCTTCATAACGCGCCATCTAATTGTACTACCTAGAGAAATTCTGTGAGCCGGTGATTTTATCACTTACGCCAACAACTATTGCTGCTATCCATATGATCGCACCTAATTTCCACAATAGTGTGAATTGGTTCACAGATAACTTTGTAAGCTTTGCTAAGTTTGTACCCAAGGTAGGAGCTAAGTTGGCTTTCTACCTCAATAATTTGATGTAACCCAAAAACATGCGAGATAACAATGAAAAAAATAGAAGCAGACCAATTAAGTTATAAAGGAGAGTCAAACGGTGTTCACAGTTGGACAACACCGAGCGGTCAGCCATATTACTGGCACCCAGATTGGCTCCATATTGCTGAAGATGCGACAGGCTCACATCCAAAGCAAAAGATCGATGTCGAACAAGACCAAGCACCAACGGAAAAACACGCGGTGTCTGCTATTCTGAAACACATCAACCAATGGGCTGCAGACAAACTAGCGTCTCACCCTGAGATTGAAACCGGCTCAATCGAAGCTGAAATCAATCTCAAAAAGTAACGGGTTAAAGTAGATAGCGAACTCAATCACGCGCGATTCTAACCCAAAACACAGACTGAATAGCCTCGACCCTCGACCGGGGCTATTCAAGTATCTTCATAAAAATGCTGCAATAACCCCCACCTAGCTAACAAATCTCTAACACAAACCAGTTTCTTGTATCAATCCACGAAAGCTATCGATAGAATTCCCGGTCTTATTCGCGTCAGTTATGCTAATCATTCGCAATTCTAAAGTCGTGAATCAATGAATGCGTAAATCTAATAAGAATGAGAACAAAGGCTTACCGATGGATACTTCAAATTACAATCAATCGCTAACGACTAAGTTATACGTCATTGCTGGCGTGCTGTTTGGCACCTATGGCAGTCGGGTGTGCCCTATGCTCGATAGCTTAACGACGTTAGAGATTTTCACACAAGTCAGTATTGTGTTTATCTTATTATGGCTCGCACGTCGTTACCCATTGGCGCAACATACCTTGGTCAAGCAAGGCCGATTCGCGCATCTCGATACCCTGCTATTTTTTGCTGCAAGTGTGCCTTTCGCGCTCTACTACAACTTAAGCTATGAATTCACCATAGATAGTAATTTGAAGGTGCTGTTTGGCATGAGTCTATTCGGCTTCTTTACCGGAACCATTCTTCAATTGAATGCCAAGCTCAGCCAAATGGATAAAATGGAGACGACTGGACAATTCGACTTCCAACTGGTTGGTGAAAGAAGTTCACTGGTCAAGCAGATGATAGGCTTGGTTATCGTGCTTCTGGTAACACTGACGACTATGTTGACGATGATTGCTGTCAAAGACATCTTTTGGCTAGAACATAACCCTGACCGCTTATTGGATGGCACCGGCAAGATCAGCGTGATCAAAGAGTTTATTTATTTGGCTATGGTACTGGGTGGCTACGCGATAACCATCATGACGCTTTGGAGCAAGCTAATTAAGCGCATTCTCCTAAGCCAAGAGCACGCATTGAGTAAAGTCACCAATGGCGAGCAAGGCGTTCGCTTACCTATTTTCGGCTACAACGAGCTTGGCTCAATGGCATCTATGACCAATACCATGCTTGATAGCCTTGAAACCGCGCAAAACGAAGTCAAAACCACACGTGACGTCGCCATTGTGAGCTTATCGGCATTGGCTGAATCTCGAGACAATGAAACGGGCGCACATATCCTAAGAACTCAAGAGTACGTCAAGGTACTAGCACAAGAGCTCAGCAAGTCAGAGACCCATTCAAGCTTGTTAACACCAAACTACATCGAGTTGCTTTACAAATCTGCGCCTTTGCACGATGTAGGCAAAGTCGGTGTGCCTGATAGCGTGTTATTGAAGCCAGGTAAGTTGACTGACGAAGAGTTTGAGATAATGAAAGGTCACCCCTCGATTGGTGCTGAAGCGTTATCTATTGCAGAAAAGCAGTTGGGAAGTAGCTCTTTCTTAAGAGTCGCAAAGGAGATATCTCTGACTCACCACGAGAAATGGAATGGCAGCGGTTACCCTAATCAGTTGTCTGGTGAAGATATCCCGTTATCTGGCCGTTTAATGGCATTGGCCGATGTTTATGATGCGCTCATCTCGAAGCGAGTCTACAAGCCAGCCTTTACTCATGAACAAGCTAAACAGATTATTTTAGAGGGCAATGGGACGCATTTTGATCCGCAAGTTGTCCAAGCTTTTCTAGCGGTTGAACAAGCATTTGTTTCAATTGCCGCGACCTACAAAGATGGCAAAAATGTAGCGAGTGAACTCGAGCGCGAAAGCTTTATTGCTCAACCAGCGTAATCTATTCAAAATCCACTAACTTCTTGCACCCTATAGGTTAATCCGTAGGGTGTTTTGTTATCAAATACCCTCTTTAGTCAATAAATCTGATTGAAATGGATTTTTTTTAGCCTTTCTGTTCACTTCGTATTGTCTTAAAAATTCCATACAGGTATAACTACCCATAGATACTATCCCCTCTCAATTGACATGGATGAAGATTATGTTTGAAAAAGTGTTAGCTGCTCCCGCCGATCCTATCCTCGGCCTTACTGAAGAGTTTAAAAAAGACTCTCGTGCAGAGAAAATCAACCTTGGTGTTGGCATCTACAAAAATGAAGATGGTCAAACGCCTGTACTTAAAACAGTAAAGAAAGCAGAAGCTGCACTTCTTGAAAACGAAAAAACCAAATCTTACCTAACGATTGAAGGTACGGCTGAATACGGTCTAGCGGTACAGAAACTTCTTTTCGGTTCAGACGCAGAGAT
The DNA here is from genome assembly GCF_041467715.1 of Vibrio sp. 10N.247.311.14. Lineage (NCBI taxonomy): Bacteria > Pseudomonadati > Pseudomonadota > Gammaproteobacteria > Vibrionales > Vibrionaceae > Vibrio > Vibrio sp. 10N.247.311.14. Next base: position 14,171 of record NZ_JBFSVE010000040.1, on the reverse strand, counting down.
CGTTGCATCTCAGCGCGCTAAAACAGCACAAGCTCCAGGTGGTACAGGTGCACTTCGCGTAGCGGGTGAATTCATCAAGCGCCAACTGGGCGACGTAAAAATCTGGATCAGTAACCCAACTTGGGCTAACCACAACGGCGTTTTCGCTGCTGCGGGTATCGAAACTGCTCAATACAGCTACTACAACGCTGAAACTAAAGACAAAGACTTCGCTGGCATGGTTGCTGACCTAGAGAAAGCTTCTGAAGGCGATATCGTTCTTCTTCACGGCTGCTGTCACAACCCAACAGGTATCGACCCAACAACTGAAGAGTGGGAAGTTCTTGCTAAACTGGTTGCTGAGAAGAAACTGCTTCCTCTATTCGATTTTGCTTACCAAGGTTTTGCAAAAGGCGTTGAAGAAGATGCTGCTGGCCTACGTATTTTTGCTCAATACAACAAAGAGATCCTTGTTGCTAGCTCGTTCTCTAAGAACTTCGGCTTGTACAACGAGCGTGTTGGTGCATTCACTCTGGTTGCTGAATCAGCAGACGTAGCAACGACAGCATTCTCTCAAGTTAAGAGCATTATCCGCTCTATCTACTCTAACCCACCAGCCCACGGCAGTGCTGTCGTTACTCACATCCTTGGTGATGCTGATCTACGTGCTGAATGGGAAGCAGAAGTGGCAGAAATGCGTGACCGTATCCAAGAGATGCGTGAACTATTCGTAACGACACTGAAATCAGAAGGTGTTGATGCAGACTTCACATTCATCGAACGTCAAAACGGCATGTTCTCGTTCTCAGGTCTAAGCAAAGAGCAAGTAACTCGCCTAAAAGACGAATTCGCAATCTACATTGTTGGTTCTGGCCGTATCAGTGTTGCTGGTATGACTAAGTCAAACATGGGTCCTCTATGTAAAGGTATCGCTGCGGTTCTTTAATCGAAAAGCGAAACCTGTATTTGCAGACCAATAGATGTGTAAAAGCCAGCAATTAAGCTGGCTTTTTTGTGTCTGTCTCTTTGTATATAAGAGCTATTAGTGCACTTAGCCTTTTCGTTACTGGCTAATACTCTAGGAAAAATTCCACTCCTAGCTCGTGAGTACGCTCGCTACGAATTTTACCTTCACCATCTCGATGTTGATATGACCCACCAATCGCAAACTTATTGGTCACTAGATAACGTAAACCTAAGTGATAGACCTCTTCATCAAACAGGTCACTTCGATTCACTTGCACACTCCCGTTAGCTATCCAACGTTTCGCAAAGCCATAGTTAAGCTCAGCTTTTACCCCTTGGATGAACTCAGTGTCTGAAGATTCAGTTCGGTTGGTGTCATTATCTTCAACCTTACCTTTTGTGATACCAAGCAGGTAGTAAGCCACTATATCTAAATCTTTCTTAATGCTGTAACGGTAACCAACACCTGGCATCAGCGTATCAATTCGAGTTGTGGTGTCATCAGGGTGAATAAAGCGTGCGCTGTAGTCTCCCAGCAACGACCAATCATCCGTCATCGCGTAACTGACGCCTAATCCATACGACGAGGCGTTATTATTACTGCCTGCATCTTCATTTAAACTGCCCGAATGCGCCGTGGCATAAATATGGTCGTAATCTAAAATATCCACCGCGTTAGTGTCCGCCCACAAACTTGGAGAAAACATAGAAACCGCAGATACAAAACTAAGCTTCCACTTCGACATTCCTATCATCCTTAAACTGTCACTCCATTAATTGAAAGGTTAGTCTATCCATAAGACTTTAAAAAGGTTTTAGCTCACAGATTGATTTGTGACGGCAAAATATTATCAAATGTTGTACCATGAAATCATACAAACCAATGGATGATCATTATGGATGCTGAGTTATTAGAGATTCAAAACTTTCTGGCACAATACCCCCCTTTCACAGAACTCCCTGAGGAGATGTTGGCGAAAGTGACCAGTAGCGTGGAAATTTCTTATTACCGCCAAGATACCCCTATCATTCACTTTGGTGATCAAATTCATGACTTATACATCGTTCGAAGTGGCGAAGTCGAAGTCTACCGCCGTAAAGGCGAACTCTATAACCGCCTGGATGAAGGCCACTTGTTCGGTCAAATGGGCCTACTGACCAACAACAAGGTGCGTTTCCCAGTTAAAGCCACCGAAGATACCCTGCTTTACTGTATTCCTGAGCCTATCTTCCAAGAGCTCTACGACAACTACGACTCCTTTGCCGATTTCGTAGAAGTAGAAGATAACGCGCGACTGCGCCAAGCCAACTCAGACAGCAACGACGCTAACGACTTAACGACATCCAAGGTTAAAACGCTGCTGACCAGCGAAGCACCAATGATCGAAAAAACGCGCACGATTCAGCAAGCTGCGACCATGATGGCACAGGATAATGTTTCCTCTTTGTTGATCATCGACCCAGAAATCGTTGAAGATGATGAAGATGACTCAACACCCGTGATTGGCATCATCACCGACCGAGATTTATGTACTCGCGTTTTAGCTGAAGGGCTTGACCCATCGGATGAAGTCTCTAGCGTAATGACACCTGAGGTTATCTCTCTCGATCACAATGCTTACGTATACGAAGCTATGATGACCATGCTTCGCTATAACGTGCATCATTTACCAGTGCTTAAAGATAAGAAGCCGATTGGTATTATCGAAGCGACCGATATTGTTCGTTATGAGTCTCAAAACTCGCTGTTATTGGTAAGTAGTATCTTCCAGCAACAAAGTATCGAAGATCTGAAGGTGCTTTCCGAGCAAGTAAAAGACAGCTTTGTGCGCTTAGTTAACGAAGATGCCAACGCCCACATGGTGGGTACTGCAATGTCGGTAATTGGTCGTAGCTTTAAGCAGCGAATTATCGAACTGGGCGAAGAGAAATTGGGCAAGTCGCCTATTCCTTACTGTTTCCTCGCACTGGGCTCTATGGGGCGTGATGAGCAGCTGCTGGTTACCGACCAAGATAACGCAATCATTCTTGATGATACCTACGACGAGAAAAAGCACGGTAAATACTTTGAGGAGCTGTCGACCTTTATTTGTGATGGCTTAGATCAGTGTGGCTATGTGTATTGTACTGGCGATATCATGGCGACTAACCCAACGTGGCGTATGACTCGTCGACAATGGGAAGAGTGCTTTGCCGATTGGATTGATGATCCAAACCCGAAAGCACTGTTAAATGCTTCAATCTTCTTCGACTTAGATGGCGTTTATGGTCGTCTGAAATGGGCCGAGCAATTGAACAGCTTTATTGTTCGACGCGCACGTAAGAACAATCGCTTCTTGGCGTGTCTTGCACGTAACGCACTCAACCGTACACCTCCGCTCGGCTTCTTCAAAGATTTCGTGATGGAGAAAGATGGCCGTCACAACAACTCTATCAACCTTAAGCGTCGTGGTACTGCGCCACTCGCCGATTTGATTCGTGTTCACTCGCTCGCGGTAGCGTCTCGCTCTAAGAACTCGTTCGAACGCTTAGATGACATTATTGACGCCGGTATTCTGCCAAAAGGCCGAGCTCAAGATCTGAAAGATGCGATGGAGTTTATCTCTCTGGTTCGTATTCGCCACCAAGCACACGATGTCGACAACAACATCGAGCCTGATAACAACATCGAGCCAGAGAACCTGTCTGACTTCGAACGACGTAACCTAAAGGATGCATTCCAAATATTAAGTAATGCGCAAAACTTCCTTAAGTTCCGTTATCAAGCCAGCAACAAGTTTAAGTAGGGCCTATGAACAAACTATTCAGATCACCTGCGGTCGATTGGCCATTTAAGTTTGCTCAGAAGCTTGAACGAGCGAGAGACGAGCGCTTAAAGCACTTTTATAGCCAGCCTCTTCCTGCGCCTGATACGCCACTTTCAGAAGTGATGTTTTTGGCTGTCGACTTTGAGACAACGGGGTTAAACCCAAACAAAGACGGCATCATTACCATTGGTTTAGTGCCATTTACGCTCAATCGCATCTACTTGCGACAAGCCAAACACTGGACTCTAAGACCAAAACAGAAACTTGAAGAAGAGTCTGTCGTGATTCATGGCATCACTCACAATGACATCATTGATGCGCCAGACCTTAGCGAAGTGTTGGGCGAGATCTTAGAATCAATGGCGGGACATATCCCTGTGGTTCACTATCGTCGTATCGAACGTGACTTTTTGGACAATGCATTGAAAGTGCGACTCGGTGAAGGCATTGAGTTCCCAGTCCTCGACACGCTGGAGATTGAATCTCAGATCCAAAATAAACTGGCTGGCGGCTTGTGGAACAAGCTGAAAGGTAAGAAGCCAGCTTCAGTGAGACTGGGTCAGAGTCGTCGTCGATACCATCTGCCCGACTACACGCCGCATCATGCATTAACTGACGCTATTGCGACCGCTGAGCTACTCCAAGCGCAAATTGCTCATCACTTTGACTCTGAGATGCCTCTGAAGAGTTTCTGGATCTAGCTGAGTTACGTAAGCTAAATACAAACACAAAGCCCATCAACTTCCATTGGTCGGCTTTTTCATTTTTATCGTCTGTGTTTAAGCAACGGTTGGCCCGACTAAGCGCATTTCCCATAAGCGTTTAAACATATTATAACGTCACACCCCAGCAGTTCCGCTCTAATGGGCGTCGAAAATCGTGATCGCTATTTGTCAGCGCGATTGGCATTATTACTTCCCAACCACAGACAACGTTTGGTAATAAAGACGCTTTTGCTGATACATATTCTCATCAGCGACTGAGAACAATTGCTCAACGTCTGTTGAATCACTAGAGGCTGCACCAATCGAGAATCTGACAGGAATAGAGATACCCGCTTTAGTCTCGATTGCCTGTTGCTCCTGAGCAATGTACAACTGCTCAGTCATCTTTGCGACATTGAGCGAACTCGACTCACCAGACGTTAAGGTAAGCACCGCAAATTCATCTCCACCCAAACGGTATAGATTACTGGCAGGTGTCAATTCGTGACTGATTACGTCTACGCAGCGCTGTATCAGCTCATCCCCGATCTCATGCCCATGAACATCATTGGTCGTTTTCAAGCCATTGATATCAATAATGATCAAAGAAATCTGATTTTGATTGTCGTTAATGCTGCGTTTACTGAATTCGAGATCTTCATTAAAAGCTTTACGATTCAAACAGCCAGTCGGCATGTTAATCCGTGTAATATTTTCGAGCTCTAGCCAACCAGCTAACTGTTTTTGGTACATGTCAAAAATCAGAAGATCTTCTTCACTGAGGACATCAAATGAACTTGAACAAAAATACCCGATCGCCGTCCCCTGTGAGTCACAGAGTATCAGGTCAGCCTCGCCAGTCCGGTTAAAATGAAACTGAATCGAATGTTGAACAAGTAATGTCTTTAACTCTTGATCGACCATTTGAGGAATCAACCGATATTCAGCCGCGTGTCTTGATGATGCAAACTGAACGATCTTCAAAATACGATGCTTCTGGGATTCTTCACGCGCGAGCGAATTAGTTAACTTGCTGGTTTTCTCTTCGACTAAGTCCTCTAGCTGAACATTAAATCTTTCGAGTTTATCGTTACTTTCGGTAAGCTCACGGACTTGGTATTGTATGCGACCCCACAAGGTTTCCAATAAACGACTCAGCGTGACGAACTCTGTAAAACGATGTTCATCCACACTATGAGTCGGTGACTGGTTATGCGAATACGACGTAACAGATTCAGCCAACAAGTTTAACTGCCCTGAGAACCAGCGGCTTAGGAACAGAGCAAACACAATCGAGATGGCAAGCGTCGCCACCAATATTCTGACAAAGACCACCTGAGCTTGTTGCATCTCTAATAAACGCTCACTGTCGGAAATATGATGTTTGACGTTCAGTACCAATTTGTCGGTAAAGAATGTGCTGTCGATAGAGATAATGTTCGCACTTTGTTCAGAAGATTGAGCATCCGTTGAATCAATATAGTTAAACTCAACCGACTCATTTTGATAAAGGAAAGGCGTCACTTTAGTCTTAAGTCTGTCATACCCCATAAGAACCACAAGATAACCCTGCGGCGTGTATGTAGAACCTTCTATCAAACGATAAGGTAAAATCGGCGCGACAAAAACGATACCTGTAGCGGCATTATCCGCCACTTCAGTTTCGGTAAACTCGGTGTGGAACAATTTCCCTTGCCCATAAACCGATTGAGGACGCTTCAAGCTTTCTAATAACTGGCTCTGCTCAAAATGGTACAAGCTGCCTTTGCTGTCATAAATGGGCTTCCAGTTTTGGTCCAGAATATAAGTCGCGGACACACTCTCCGCTAGCGCATTGAAGCTATCCATCTTGTCCCAAATAACACTCGAGAAAAAGATATTACCACCCGCTTTAATCAATGATCGGTCATGCGAATACCATTGAGTTAGGCTCGCCGTCAGCTTAATTTGCTCTTGTACGGTTTGACGAATACCGGTCGTAGAGTTGTCCAGCTTGGTTTCTTTTTGCTCTAAAGAACTTTGGTTTTGTTTATTGAGAATCAACTGTCCCGCTAGGTAAACAGGAAGCATTGAGCAAGCCAGCAACACCAAGCCCATGGTGTATTTTAATGATAGCTTCAATCTCTTACCCTCATATTCGCCGAGTAATATTGAACAAAATCATTGTAAAATTTATGCAGTTCACTCTTTGGCATCCCTGACTTGTAACGCTGATACGCCCGAGCCGATGCCTCCCAAACGATCGCCATCTTGTAGTCACTCGACATCATTTGCGATGCTTGAAACTCATCGTACATATTTGAAAGTGTCTGGTTACCTTCCTCAACACGGCGTTGATTAACCTCATAAAACGGCGAAACCATGGCACTCGAGTGAGCTAAAGAGGTGAAACTGTTTGATTGCAGGTATTGAACGACTTCTTTCAAAGCCAATTTCTTATCTGGGTTTTGCATGCCTTTTTCCGTGACAGCAAAAACCTTTGCGCCACTAAATGAAGACATACTTTCACCACGATAGGTCGGCAACGAATTGATGTACAAATCTCGACCAAAGGCGGCATCGAGTTCGCTGAACGCCCAATCACCGTCAATCAAAAACTCGACTTCCCCATTGATGAACCTCTGCCTCGCGCAAATATCGCTGCACGATGATTCGATGACTTTTTTCTGCTGCAACATGTCGATGAAATCAAAGATAGCAACTAACCCTTCACCATTAACATTCTTCGACGATAATAAGTCTTCAGAAAAAAGCTGATAGAAAGCTAGATAGAAGTACATGTTTGGATTGGGAAAAAGCACGCTCACTTGATCGGACTGAGCAGAGCGTTCAATTAGGCTCTCCCATGTCACGACTTGCGCTTGAGGCTTGCTCGAATACAGAACGACTTGGTTTCCAATACCAACCGGTAACGCCTTAAGCTCACCGTTGATGACCACTGCATCGAGCGCTTTTTTCTCATAGCGTTGGGTATCGACCCAAGCATCAGGAAGCGTCGCTAAATCGATATATTCAGTTAGACCTAAGAAGTCAGAAGGAACCCAGATGGCGTCGGGAAAGGTATTGTCTCTAGGATCAGCAACAAGCAGTTCAGAACGAATACTGTTGACGTCAAACGAACGAATTTCTACACGATGATCAGTCATCGCTTCGATATGTTCTTTTACATAATCGGCCGTTTCATAATTAATACCAGCCCATATTTCAAGTGTGGACGAACAAGCAACGGCCGGAAATAGCATCGCAAATAGACTCAATAACCTCACACTTGGTTCCTTGTGGTAAAAATTAGACGTTGGATTTTAATCGCCCATCAATAAACCGGGCGATGCGGCTTATCGCTCACTGCTCATGATTAGAGACCTAGCTTTGGGCGACACGTTATATAGTAAAAAGTGCCTAAATAACAGTTGATACTCTCGCTTTAAGAGAAAGGTCTGCTCATTCTGATACATCCGTCATATCTCTGGATGACTGTTCTTACAATAAATCAACATACCATACCCTTTATTATTAACGACAAAAAAAATGCCGCAAAAGCGGCATCTATCTCGTTCGGTGCATTCGACACAATAAAAATCAAATAAGCAATTTATCAGTCAAAGCCCTATCATCGATTAAGCGTATTTCTCTTCGAAATCTTTCATGAAGCTAACCAGCGCTTGAACGCCTTCCAGAGACATTGCGTTGTAAAGTGAAGCTCTCATTCCACCTACTGCTCTATGGCCTTTCAGTGATTTCAGACCTGCAGCATCAGCCAATTCTAGGAACTTGCCATCTAACTCAGGTTTCGCCAGTTGGAACGGCACGTTCATTCTAGAACGGTTTGCAGTGTGAACATCGTTTTTGTAGAAAGCTGAGCTATCGATTGCATCGTAAAGCAGCGCTGCTTTCTCTTTGTTCACCAACTCCATCGCTTCAACGCCACCTTGAGCTTTCAGCCACTTGAACACAAGGCCTGATAGGTACCAAGCGTAGGTTGGTGGTGTGTTGAACATTGAGTCTTTTTCAGCAAGTACTTTGTAGTTCAGAATACTCGGCAACACGTCGTTTGCGAGTTCGAGTAGATCATCACGTACGATTGCAATGCAGATACCCGCAGGGCCGATATTCTTTTGCGCGCCCGCGTAGATAACACCGTACTGAGACACATCAATCTTACGAGACAGAATGTTAGATGACATATCCGCTACGATTGGCTTATCCGTTTGAGGAAGCTCGCTGATTTCAATACCATCGATGGTTTCATTCGGACAGAAATGTACATACGCAGCTTCCGGGTCAATTTTCCAATCTTTAGCTGGAACAACCGCTGCTTTACCATCAATTGACGTCTTCGCGTTGAATACATCGATTTCGCAATATTTGCTCGCTTCAGTCACTGCACTTTCTGCCCAGTAACCCGCATCAATGTAAGTCGCTTTCGTCGCATCACCTAAAAGGTTTAGAGGAACAGCAGCGAATTGAGCACGAGCGCCCCCCTGACAGAAAAGAACTTTGTAGTTGTCTGGGATGTTCAGAAGATCACGTAGGTCCTGTTCGGACTCGTCAGCAACTTGAATAAATTCCTTGCTGCGATGGCTGATTTCCATCACGGAAGTCCCTAAACCATTCCAATCAATAAAGTCCGCTTGCGCTTGTTTCATTACCGGTTTAGGCAGTGCAGCTGGGCCAGCACTGAAGTTGAATACGTTATCTAATGTAAGTTCCATGGGGATGATTGCTCCTGCTAAATAATAACTATGCAAGTAATACCATGTTTTACCCAACATAAAAACAACAAAAGAGGTCTTAAGACCTCTTTTGTTTTGTACCGTATAAAATGTTTAAGCTTAACCTGCTAAATCACCCTATCAGTATTCACGCCTGCTCTGTTTATTGAACCAAAACCGGCATAAGTAGAGCGATTAATGGAATTTCTTGTCCATTTTCGAACACTAGGTTTCCATTTTCTAAGTCAGCGCTGATTTCATAACCACTGTCTGTTTCCTTGATCATTTCCATCACAAGCAATTCATCGATACCTTCACGGATGAATGGATACTCTTCAACAAGTTCATTTGAGAAGCTAGAGTGAACGTTGCCCGTTAATGCAGGCATGATCATCGAAGGGTTGCTGCTGATGTTTTCGGTCCCTTCCGGCACGCTCACCAACCACTTAGATTCGAACTGTCCCTTACCTAACTCTAACGACATGTTGTTCATTGAAAGGTCGAAACCTTTAGCAAACAGGATATCGATAAATGGAATGATCTCTGCAACGTCTTCTTGCGTCATCACAGGATTAGATTGGTAAATCTCAAAGATTTTCTCAAACGACTCGCTATCCAACTTCGACATTTCAAAATCGACGTTTAGGTTGTTCAACTGGCCTTCACTGGTCTCGATGTTTGCGATATCCAGCTTGAGGTTGCTGCGCAGACGCTTAGTTGCTTCATCTAGATGTGATTCAAAATCGTACTTAGAATTTTCAATGGTCATGAAAGGCTGCATTGCAGAATCTGAAACCAAGAAGCTATCGATAGTAAAATTCTGAGTACCTAACCAGTAGCCTTTCGCTTGTTGGCCTGAACCCACACCTTTCAGATTAGACAGCGTTACCTCTTCACCGGTTTCAAAATCAATTTGAACTGAAGGGATTGAAAGCTCGTAATCAACTTGGCCTAAAACAGTCGCATGGCCAGAAAGATTCGATTTAGTGATCGAGACCGAAGTCCCATTCTCATCAGAACCTTGGTGATTGAACTGGCTTAACTCAAAGTTAAAGTCAGTGTTGCCGTTTAGCTCAGTACTAGTGGTCAGAGTTAAAGGCAGAATATCGGTATTCTCAAACGTCGACAGTGCATTTAGACTCACCAAACCATGGCTAACCGCACTATTTATGACAAACTCACTCGGCAACCCATCAATCGCAAGTTGCTCTTTCAGGTTTTCATCCGTCACAGTTAAACGAGTGGTTACGTTGGAAGACAAGTAACCTCTATCGTATTCCACGATCTCAGCTTGAATGCTTGAATTGTTAAGCTTTGCAACACCGTCAGTAATAGCATTTTGTCCAATTTGGCCAACCGCTAAAGGCCAACATAGTGCCAATGAGATTGCTCCGCCAATTGCACCAATTTTTCTTAACTGTTCCATGAGTTCTCTTTCTACACGTGTCTGTTTTTTTTAGTCTACCCCATCAGTAGCAAACAAGAAACATTGAGTTAAATCAGTCTATTGCTCGATACTTCGATTGCCTCAATAAATTAACGGCTAGCTCTCATCCTTATTCGGCGGTTCTTGCTAGGCTAGAGACGTCGCTACTATTAAGGTTGAGCTGTGAATCAATACGCTGTTATCTGTTTGGACAATAATCCGGTTAGCATTGAAAGAATACGTTCGGAGCTGGCTCCGTTGGCTTCTGTATTCGATATTTATACTGCCGAGAACATAGAAGATGCACATCACGCATTAGAAGATATTCATGATCACAACCAAACCGTAGCCTTGGTGATCACTCATCATCATTCTGAATTTAATGGCGTGCAATTTCTGATTGAACTTGAGCAGCTGCCCCATAGTAGTACCGCAAGAACGATATTAGTCAGCGCTTCGTCAGACATTCAATCCATTCTAACCGCTGTAAATGAAGGCAGGCTCAACCACTGTCTAACCAAACCGGTTCAAGATCAGGTTCTATTCAAATCAGCGCAAAAAGAGCTGACCTCTTTTGTCATCCAATACGACTCAGAAAACCTGCTCTCTTACAGTGATGCATTGGATCAACAACGCTTACTCAGAGCGCACATTGAACAAAAGATTCACTCTTTCCAATCGGGTTTCATTCACGACTACCACCAGCTTTCTGATAATGCCCTTGCAGAACGTGTCGTCAGTGCTCTGCAGGATGTCTTCTCAAAAGATGATAAAACTAAGGCCATTCGTGACTACTCCCCTGAGCATCTGCTCACTGTGGAAGGCGAAGACAATCGCTTTTTATGGCTGATCATTGAGGGTGAAGCGGCTCTATATAAGAAAGATGAACTCGGGCAACAGAGGGAAGTGGTACGTCACTCCAAAGGGAATATTGTCGGCGGGATGTCATTTGTGACAGGCGAGCCTTCGTTTTCTACCGCGATCACCCTAACGCAAACACGCGTTATCAAGCTGGATAAAGATAGCTTTGCTCAGGTGATGCATTCAAACAATACCCTGCTGCCTTTATTTACCAATCTATTGCTCCGTCATTTTAATCGACGTTTGCAACGCAGCATCACCAATAAGATCAAACTGCAGCAAACACTAGAATCATTAGAGTCTGCACATCAACAACTGATCGAAAAAGAGAAAATGGCGATGCTCGGACAGCTTGTCGCGGGAGTCGCACATGAGCTGAATAACCCGATTGCTGCCATATTAAGAAGCATCGAAACTCTGTCAGACCATCTCGACCAAATATTGGCAAACCTATCCGTTCCAGAGTCCAATAAAGGGACTGACGTACTGGCACATTCAAAGTTAGCTAAGCCACTATCAACAGCCCAAGAAAGACAGCTCGTAAAGCATCTTACGTCGACGATTAATGACCGTGCTTTAGCAAAAAAAGCCGTGAGACTAAACCTAAGCCAAGACTCTACGGTTCTAAACACATTAAAGGCGTCCCCTGTCGCAGGCAAAGAGCTGCTCAATGACTTAGAGCATTACCATTATGTTGGAAACTCTATCCGCTCAATTCAAGTGTGCAGCAAGCGTATTGCCGATATGGTCAAAAGCTTAAAAAGCTATGCTAGAGAAGATGAAGAAGTTCGCCACTACACAGATATCCACGAAGGGCTTGAAGATACCTTAGTGATCTTCGAAAACAGGCTTAAACACCACCAACTCGAAAAGCATTACGATACCGACTTACCGCCTTTATTGTGCCAGTCGCTCTCGCTGCAACAAGTGTGGACCAACCTTATCTCCAATGCGCTCGATGCCCTATCTGAACGAGGAAAAGTGACCATCACCACTTCTCAACAGACAAAAGGCGACGACGCGTTTCTTGTGGTGCAAATCTCCGATACTGGCCACGGCATTGCCAAAGAAGACATCAACACCATTTTCAACCCAAATTTCACGACTAAAAAAGAAGGCAACTTTGGTTTAGGGATTGGGTTATCCATTTCTCAACAAATCGTTTCGGCTCATCAAGGGTTTATTTTGGTGGAGTCAGAGGTAGGCAGCCATACAAACATGCAAGTGTGGCTTCCATTCAAACAAGAAGGAGCACCTCATGAATAAGTACCTAATTTTATGTGTCGATGATGAACCTGAAGTTCTCAATAGTGTCCTTCAGGACTTGGCGATATTTGAAGAGAACTTTCTGGTTGAAGGTGCAGAGTCGGTCGATGAAGCCAAGCAAGTAATCAAAGAAATGGGACAAGATGGTATTAAGCTCGCGTTAATCTTATGCGACCACATCATGCCAGAAGAAACCGGCATTGATTTTCTGATCGAACTCAACCAACACGACGCTACTAAACCAACGCGTAAGCTGTTGCTCACCGGGCAAGCTGGGCTAGAAGATACCGTCACAGCCATTAACAACGCAGCACTTGATTTCTATATTTCAAAACCTTGGCAAGGCGACCAACTGAGAGACACGATTACTCAACAATTGACTGACTATGTCATTGCCAACGACAAGCAATTGCTAAACTGGACTTCCATCTTAGATACCGAGCGCATACTGACTTCAATGGCGGATAAACGCACCAGTTTTGGTGAATAGCACTGATTGGTTAATGGATACTGAGAATAGCGTCATCCGATATAAAAACCTTCCGAATGTATACAAATTTTGGATAATTCGCTCGTCTATTTTTCTCATTCGCCCTAAACATGAGATCTCCGTTACATACTGATCCTTAATTTGCTTGTTTTTTAACTAAATGAGTAAGGTTTTACATTTTAAAGGATTACTTTTCCGTGAGTTAGATTAAACTGTCTCAATGTTTATGGTTTGCCGATTTGTCTCAAACCAAAGGAATTAACACTAATATAGGTTTACGGTCGTTATGCGCAAAATTCTACTTACTACCGCTATGCTATTGGCTTCTGGTCAAGCACTAGCTGTTGATGAACAACCACAGGTAATGAGCAACTTTAACTATGATTACTTTGAAGCACGTATCGGTGCTAGCCCAGTAACATTTGGTGGTGCGTTCAGTAAGTCCATTCACCCGAACGCTCACGCTATAGCACGTATCGATTCAGAATTTGAAAGCGATTACGACTCAGCTGTAGGTCTTGGTTTCCACGCTCCATTAAACAACTGGGCAGACCTAACAGGTGAAATGCTAGCTCGTATCGTTCAACCTGAGAACTCAAGCTCTACTGATATCGGTATGGAAATCAACATTGGTGTTCGCCAATGGCTTGGTCCACAACTAGAAGTTGGTGGTAAAGGTGGTTACGTTTCTATCGATGACAACGATGATTGGACAGGTTCTGTTTACGCGCGTTTCCACTCTACAGAGCTTTTCTCTTTAGGTGCTGAAGCTCGTATTAACGACTTCTACGGTGACCAACTTATGTTCACTGCTCGCTTCAAGTACTAATACTTAAAGCCAAGCTAGCTCTTAACGAGCACTTAGCCTTTTGATACTTAGTCTTTTAAGAAATCCGGCTAAGACAGAATCGAGTAGGAGGAGGCCTCACGGCCTCCGTCCTCTCACACCACCGTACAAGC
>NZ_JBFSVE010000039.1:0-51002 GCF_041467715.1 Vibrio sp. 10N.247.311.14 | reverse complement strand
TGAGCCCGTAGAGGACTTTCACCTCCTAGATCAACGCCATGCTCGGCGCACAAAACAAAAAGCGCCTCACATTGGAGGCGCTTTTCAATTTAATATTTTGAAGTAAGTCGGCAGAGGTTAGTCTGAATTACTCAGTACCACCAACGGTTAGCGAGTCTAGTTTCAATGTTGGTTGACCAACACCCACTGGCACACTTTGACCAGCCTTACCACACACACCCACACCACGGTCGATGCTTAGGTCGTTACCCACCATAGACACCTGCTGCATCGCTTCGATACCAGAACCGATTAGCGTCGCGCCTTTCACTGGGTGAGTGATCTTACCGTTTTCAATCATGTACGCTTCAGACGCTGAGAATACGAACTTACCTGATGTGATATCGACCTGACCGCCACCGAAGTTCGGTGCGTAGATACCTTTCTCAACCGTCGCGATGATCTCTTCCGGTGTGTGTTCGCCCGGTAGCATGTATGTATTCGTCATACGTGGCATTGGAAGATGCGCGTATGACTCACGACGACCATTACCTGTCGGTGCTACACCCATTAGACGAGCGTTCAGCTTATCTTGCATGTAACCTTTTAGGATGCCGTTTTCGATTAACGTATTGTACTGACCGTTAACACCTTCATCATCGACGTTCAATGAACCGCGTAGATCCGTTAATGTACCGTCATCGACAATCGTACATAGGCTTGAAGTTACTTGCTCACCAACTTTGCCAGAGAATACTGACGACTCTTTACGGTTGAAGTCGCCTTCTAAACCGTGGCCTACCGCTTCATGCAGCAGAACGCCCGGCCAACCAGAACCAAGAACCACAGGCATGGCACCAGCAGGCGCTGCAACCGCTTCAAGGTTAACTAATGCTTGGCGAATCGCTTCATCCGCAAATTGGTAAGCAACTTGAGTGCCTTTGTCATCACTTAAGAAGAAGTCGTAACCAAAACGGCCACCACCACCAGCGCTACCACGCTCACGACGATCACCCTTCTGTGCAAGTACGCTAATAGACAAGCGAACCAGCGGACGAATATCACCAGCGTAAGTGCCATCAGTCGCAGCAACCAGCATCTGCTCATGCACACCACTTAAACTCACCGATACTTCAGTCACCATCGGCTCTTTAGTGCGAATGTAAGCATCTAATGATTTTAGTAATTCTGTTTTCTGCTGTTTTTCCCAACTCGCAAGCGGGTTAACTGCATCATAGTAAGCTTGATTAGAGTTGCGTTTGAACGCTTGAACCTTGCCGTTTTGACCTTGTTTAGCAATACCACGAGCCGCAATTGCGCTCTGCTTAAGACCATCCAATTGGATTTGGTCAGAGTAAGCAAAACCAGTCTTTTCACCAGATACTGCACGAACGCCAACACCGCAATCGATATTGAAAGAGCCGTCTTTAATAATGCTGTCTTCTAGCACTAAAGATTCGTGCCAGCTTGACTGAAAGTAGATATCAGCATAATCAATTTGGCGGGTAGCAATACTCGCCAATGTATCTGCGATATTTTGCTCCGTAAGCCCTGTCGGGTTCAGTAGCGCTTCTTCAATTTGATTAATGCTCATAGATGGCTCTTGTTTGTAATTAAAATTGATTGGTAAATCGAGAGTGTTGCGCGATGGGCATATTTTGCCTAATGGACTCGCAACTGGATGTGTCTATCTCAACCACCATACTTTTAGGATCTTGGTCTAACTGTGCGACCACTCGTCCCCATGGATCAACCACCATTGAGTGTCCCCATGTTTCTCTTTGGCAAGGGTGTTTTCCGCCTTGACCTACCGCGACAATCCACGACTGTGTTTCAACCGCGCGGCATCTTAATAGTACTTCCCAGTGCGCTTGACCCGTTACCGCTGTAAAAGCCGCAGGCACCACAATGATTTGTGCCCCTTGCTTACGTAACTCTGAATACAAGTGTGGAAAGCGCACATCATAACAAATACTCAAACCTAAGCGACCAAAAGGCGTTTCCGCTGTCACAACTTGGTTGCCCGGAGTGAAAATATCCGACTCTCGATAGCACTTATGGGCGTCAGCGACATCCACATCAAACATGTGTAGCTTGTCGTAATGAGCAACGAGGCAACCAAAATCATCAATCACCAAGGTGGTGGTCGTCACTCCGTTAGTTGTGCTTATCGGCATACTGCCAATGACGATCCAAATTCTGTGAAGCTTTGCTAGCTCAGAGATTTTCTTTTGCAGTGGACCATCATTAAAAGGCTCAGCACACTGGTGATAGTCGGCTTTACTGCCAAAAACTAACGCGTTTTCAGGGCAAACAACCCACTTAGCCCCCAACTCTTTGCACTTTGCAACTTCTTGAGCAAGGTACTCAAAGTTCAATTCAGGGCTGGGGCCAGATGTCATTTGAATCAACCCAACACAATCCATGTGTATCGCTCCTCCATTCATTATGATTCAGAAATCAGCATTTCACCGTATATTCGCTGACTCGGGCATAAGGTCTTTTCGGCTAATTTAAGGCCTATTCGGCTAATTTTCTCAGCTTCTCTGGCAGCTGAAACTCGCCAGAGCTACGAGAAAGTTCGCTCACCGTTGGTGAATCCAATGGTCCTTTCACCGAATAATTTACTTGGGTAAAGACTTCCACAACTGGCGAGATAACCGTGGTCACCGCCAATACGTACAGCGCCGTTTGAGGGGTTACCGCAAAGGCCGTTAATACGGGAATACCCGAGGTAATATCTGGGGTAAAGTTCACCTCAGCATCAACCTGACGCGTGTTGAGGTTAGCGATACCTTTGATTTTCATCTCACCTGCGACCGCATCCATGTTCAGATCATTGGTCAGGAAGATACCATTTTGAATCTCGCCCGTTCCGGTGATGCTGTTGAAGGCCATACCTTTATCAAACACATCTGAGAAATCGAGCTGCATCTTACGGATGATCGAATCTAGGCTAAACAGGCCAAGTAATCGAGCTGCGCCGCTCACATCCGAGATAATGCCTTTACCAAACTTGGTTTTAACGTTGCCATCAAGGGTATCCATTTTGATTCCCCAAGGTGAACCATCCCAATTTAGTTGACCTTCCAACGCGAATGGCGCTTTTTGAATCCCGGAAGTAATACCAAAGCGCTCCATGAGCTCGCTGTTGTTTTCACCTTCAACATCAACGGTTAACGATGAATGACTCTTGTCACCTTGCAGTTCCCACCAGCCACTCACATCCGCTTTGTTACCGCCGCTTCGCACCTGGATTTTGTTCCACTCGATACGATCTTCGTTCCTCGTCATTTCAACATCGACCTTACCCACCTTGTAGCCTTGCAGCCAAAAGTCGTTCAGCGTCAGGGTCAGGTTTGGCATCGCATCGTGGATCTCTCTATCCAATTTGGATATCAATGGCGCAGCTTGTTCTTTACGTTGCAGCAGTTGCTGATCTTGGTTGTTCTTATCACTCCACTCAGGAACAAACAGATGCAGACGATCCAGTGAAACTGTCAAATCATAAGGAGGCAGGTAGTTAATATCCCCTTCTAGCTCTTGGCTAGACACTTCCATTTGCCACGCCTGTTTGTTCTTACGAGCACTAAAATCGACGTCATTCCAAGAGATACCACCCAAGATCAGCTCTTTACTCTCAAAGGTAATACGGCTTGGCGCAGGTATGGTTGGCGTGTTCATTTGACTAAGTACAGCCGTTGAAGGCTTTACCGGTTCCATTACAACCGATAACCAATCATCGGCATTGAATTTGTCTGTACGAATCAGTGCGTGATGGCCCACCACCGGGCTAATTTTGTAGCCACCGCGACCAAGCACTAAGTTGGTCGCCGTTAACTCAGGCACGTCGCCTGTGATATCAATCTCAGCTTGGTACTTGGTGTTTGGCAATTGCAGGCGCGCGGTAATCGTCTCTTGGTTACCCGATGCCTGTAGCCTTGCAGAGCCACTTTCTAGTGATTTTTTCGCCAATGGATATGGGTAATCACTCGCCAAGTATTTTAGGTCTGACTGTAAGTCTAGTTGGTAGGTAAAGCCGATATCATTCAGCTGGATATCAATCTGGCTTTGCCATTGCGCATGACCTGATAAGCGGCTTAACCATTGCTCACCTATGTAAGGTTCTAGAGGCTTGACGTCCCAATCACCTAACACATCAATATCAACTGCATAGCCAGGACCATCATTAAGGCCCTTAAAATCAAGCGAGATACCTTGGTTAAGCAGATCCGCAGCGAGGCCATTTGCCGTCACTACGTCATTATCAAATTCAATTCGACCCGTGGTGTTCTCGAGCACCATTGGCGGCGCTTCAATCTCAACATGGTTGCCACTTAAGTCGGCGTAACCCCATGCTCTTGCTTCTTTTTCAGAATCAAACGGAATATTCAGCTGGAACTCAGAAGAGACATCACCACTCACTTGAAGTGCGGTTAAGGCTGCGCCTACCGAGCCCACCAGTGGCGAAGACGTCATGTAATCGCGTACTGCGTTGCCAGACGCCGTCGCTTTAGCTTCAATTTCAATATGGCCGCCTTCCCCTAAATAAGGAATGCGTCCTGTGATTCGATCTGCCGTCACATCCATCAGTTGAGCTGAGCGAGAATCCAGATGCATCGCATCATTTTCAAACAACAGATCAAGCTGAAGATCAGTAATCAGTGGCCACGCGGTATCAAAGCTGAATTTCGCATCTTCTAAGCCAACCCAAACCTGGAAAATACCATCGTGGTTAGTGTATGGATATTGAGACAAATCACCATGCCACAACAGTTTTACGGTATCCGCTTTACCGGCTTGAATCGCAGTTGAAAGGTAGTCTGTTAGATCTTGCCCAAGAGCCAGTGTAGGTAAGTAGCGCCATGTTTCACCGACATTGTAAGCGTCCGCTTCGCCGTAGAAGGATAAAAACGGGCTCGCATCTTTTGGGAAGTCTAAGCGGAATGCGCCTAGTACTTGTAAATCGGGGGTGGCAGCTGTGATTTTGTCTGACCACAGCTTCCAGCCGTTTTCATCTTGCTGCCAAACAATATCAACCTGACCTTGTTTGATATTCAAAGGCGCTTGGAATACGTCACCATAAGGGAACACATCGTCAATAACATGCAGGCTAGCTTTCGCTTCCGAGGCCGAACCAAACACACTACCAGACACTTGGCTAAAGCCTGGGACTAGTTCCCACTGCTCGATAGCAAGATCAGAAAAACTGGCTGAATAACGTAAACTGTCAATTCCCGAACCCATGGAAACACGGATATCAGAAACAGAGCCGCCCGGCGCCAATACGTTAATCATTTTGGTTGATTGTTCAGAGTCAGGCAGCAGCTTAATCAACGGAGTAATAGTCGCAATATCCAGCTCAGAAATGTTGAGTTGCCATGGACCTTGATTCCACTTGAACGCTACGTCGAGTTCCGGCCAAGGTGTGTCATCCGTTCTAAGGTTTAGTGAGTGACCATTTACTTGCCAACCATCATCAGTCGGCGACAACTTAAAGACACCGGACTCAAGCATGAGGTCATGCTCGCCATCTTCGTTCCACGCCAGTTCTGAGGGTAAAACCTCAACATAAGCGCTCACTGGCTTGCTATTTCGCAGCGTAAGCCAGCTATTCAAGCTCACAGTACCCGTTTCAATGCCGGATTCCGCCTGCATATAATGCGTAAGCCATGGCTTAACAGAAATGCTGTCGGCACTGACATAAAACTCACCAGTCACATCAGTCAGTGACCCACCATCAATAAAGTTAGCACTCACTGACAGAGAGTTTAGATTGGCATCTTTGATACTCACCACACCTTCAGCAAGGTGATGTTTGTCTGAATTTTGCCATTTTAAGGTTTCTATATCGAGCTGACGTTCTTCACCCGAAACAGAGTGATAAAGAATAGAAGAATCTTTTGCAGTTACATCGACGAGTGTTTTTAGCAGTAAATTATCGAGCTCTTGTATCACTCGCTTGGAAGACTCGGGATCTGTAGGTTCGTCTTTGCCATTTTGTCCGGCAAACAGATCAATTGAGCGGATATCAAGATACATTTGATTCATGACTAGATCGGCCACAACCGGGCGCATCTGCACGAGCGATTGAATCAAGTCAAACTCGACTTCAACACGCTCAACAGAGAAGGTCACATCTTCTGCATTGGGGAGGCTAGCTTTAACGCCTTGCAGAGCAATAGAGGGGTGAGTGTTACGCCAAAAACCGCCCACATCTTGAATCGAAAAATCAAAACCGGAGTGTTGGTTTACCCAAAGCTCAATTTCAGATTGATACTTGTTTAAATTGGGCAAGGCTACACGCAGTGTAGTAACGGCAATGGCTAGCGTTACTAAGAGAGTAACCACTAACCATAAACATGCACGTAGAATCAGAGTAACGCTTGAGCTCACAAAATTTCCATTACATCATAACAACATCAAACTGCTCTTGTATGTACAGAGGCTCAGCCTGGATTTTAACTTGCTTACCAATAAAGACTTCAAGCTCCGCAAGCGCATGAGATTCATCGCCCTCTAACGCCTCAGCTACGGCAGCTGCCGCATAGACCACAAATTTATCGGCGTCGTACGCACGATTCACTCGCGTGATCTCTCGAAGAATTTCATAACAAACGGTTTCAACTGTCTTCACACTGCCGCGGCCTTCACAAGCAGGACAGCTCGAACATAGGATATGCTCAATACTTTCACGAGTACGTTTACGAGTCATCTCAACCAAACCAAGCTGCGTGAAGCCATTAATATTGGTTTTCACACGGTCTTTGTCGAGCGCAGCCTCTAAAGAAGTTAGTACTCGCTTACGATGTTCCTCAGACAACATATCAATAAAGTCGATAATGATGATGCCACCTAAGTTACGTAGACGCAGCTGACGAGCAATCGCTTGAGTCGCTTCTACATTGGTGTTGAAAATCGTCTCTTCTAGATTACGACGACCAACAAACGCGCCAGTGTTGATATCAACCGTGGTCATCGCTTCAGTTTGGTCGATAATCAGATATCCACCAGACTTTAATTCGACTTTACGATCCAATGAACGCTGAATTTCGTTCTCGGTATCGTACATATCAAAGATAGGCTTATCACCTTCATACAGCTCAAGCTTGTCTGTCAGCTCAGGCACGTATTCAGAGGTAAACTCTTTTAGGTTTTCATATTCTAGACGAGAATCGACCTGAATCTTGCTCAGCTCAGTACCGACGAAGTCACGTAAGATACGTTGGCTTAAGCAAAGCTCACCATACAAACGAGTACGCGCCTTGTGCTTACCACGACGCTCTAATACTTTTAGCCATAATCGCTTCAAGAATGCGGCATCTTGTGCCAACTCATTTGAATCTGCACCTTCTGCTGCTGTGCGGATGATGAAGCCACCGTGTTCGTCACAGTAACGAGACACGACTTTTTTAAGACGGTTACGTTCAGACTCGCTGTCGATACGTTGAGATACACCAACATGACTTGCGCCCGGCATAAATACCAGATAACGAGACGGTAGAGTGATATCAGTGGTTAAGCGAGCACCTTTAGTACCAAGAGGGTCTTTGACCACTTGCACCACAATGTCTTGCCCTTGACGGACAAGCTCTGAAATATCACGAACCTGAAATTGTTTCTTTTCGTTTTCAGCGACACATTCAGTGTGTGGGACAATATCAGAGGCGTGTAAAAAAGCTGCTTTCTCAAGGCCTATATCCACAAAAGCCGCCTGCATTCCCGGAAGAACACGGCTTACACGTCCTTTATAGATATTTCCTACGATACCGCGTCGAGCATCTCGTTCGACATGGATCTCTTGAAGAGCCCCCCCTTCAATCATGGCCACACGAGTTTCACTCGGGGTCACGTTCAGCAACAATTCAGCACTCATGGTGCACCTCAGATTAGTAATTATAAGAATTCTTGCAGTAGCTGGTCCGTTTCAAATAAAGGTAAGCCGACAACGGCGTAATAACTACCTTCGATTCGGGTGACAAAGCGTCCGCCCAAACCTTGGATCCCATAGCTACCGGCTTTATCGCATGGCTCCCCTGTTTGCCAGTATTGTTCTATTTCTTTTTCACTGAGGGGTTTAAACCATACGTCGGTAATAATGACTTCTGTTCTTTGTTTTTCTTCTGAAACCACAGAAACCGCCGTCATCACTTGGTGACGTTCATTCGCTAACTGAGTAAGCATGCGCTTAGAGTCAGCAAAATCGGTGGGTTTCTCAAGCACTTGCCCTTGGCTTACGACGACTGTGTCAGAACCAAGAACGACTATATCAGAGCCATGATCTACAGTATCAGAACTAGGAACGACATGCTGCCTTTCAGAAGGGTTATCTTTCAATAAAGACAACGCAGCTAAAGCTTTATCTAAAGATAGTCGCTTAACATATTCTTCGGCGGTTTCTTGAGCGTGTTTACACTCTTCAACATCGGTTACGAGGACAGAAAACTCATAACCGAGTTGAGATAGCAATTCTTTGCGGCGTGGAGAGCCGGATGCCAAAACTAAATGTTTCTTTTCCATCGTCACGCTACCTCACATGCCAATGGCGACGCACGCGTCTCATTAATAAAAACATCCAAGGCCAAAGTATACAGTTTATCAATGCGCTCCATAACGATAACGGATTGAAAACAACATCTTGGATCAAATATTCACCAAAGAAGATCAACACCTCAAACAAGACCGTTAACGCGGCAATGATCATCGCTTGCTGCCATAACGCCATGTTACGAATGACGAGGAAGTTCATCGCAATAATGTACATCACTATTGCCATCATCATGCCTCGAATACCCAGAGTAGAGCCGATCAAAAGGTCCCACAATAAGCCTAAAATCAAAGCACTACCCACGTTAACACGATGCGGTAGAGCCAAAACCCAGTAACACGTAACCAGCAGCAACCAAGATGGTCTAAATAGATCTAAGCTACCAGGCCAAGGGATCGTTTGCAGAATAAGGGCTACTAAAAATGAGCAGCCAATTACGACCTTGCTTCTTAAAACGCTATTGGCCATCTTCGCCCTCTAACAATGCTTGTTCTATGCTCGATTGATCCGCTTGCATCTGTTTGTTTTCATCAGGCCATACAAGCAGCAGGTATCTGAGCTTATCGAACTCAACCACAGGCTCTGCTTTAATCACAGCGAACTCACGTTTCGGGTCGTAATCAACGGCCGTAACATAGGCGACTGGATAACCTTCTGGATATACCCCACCAAGACCTGATGTCACCAACAGATCTTCTTCTTGTATATCGGTACTGGTTGGAATGTGCTCTAGCTGGATCTCATCAATCATGCCATTGCCCGAAGCAATCACACGGATGTCATTACGAATAACCTGAACAGGAATCGCATTGTTTGCATCAGTGAGTAGTAATACACGACTATTATGAGCAGCAACGAAAGTGACTTGGCCGACAATGCCTTTTTCGTTGATCACCGGCTGACCTTCATACACCCCATCAATCTGACCTTTGTCGATCACGACTTGATGGCGATATGGTGAAGTGTCTACCGCCATAACTTCTGTGACGACTTTCTTCTCATCACGGATAAACGGCGAGCCTAACAGCTTACGAAGGCGCTTGTTTTCTTCTTGATATTGCTCAAGCAGAATCAGCTCGCTCTTCAGACGCAAGACTTCTCGTTTAATATTATGGTTAGATTCAATTAACCCTTTGCGAGTGCTAAAACGGTCGTAAACACCATCGAACATAGTGCGAGGCAAGTTGGCTGCATATTGAATAGGCGCAACCATGCTGTTTAATAGATAGCGAACATTTGAGAAAGCATCTAAACGACTATCAGCCAGCATAAGGCTGGCTGATAAAATTACAGCAAAAAACAGGCGCAATTGTAGAGAGGGACCTCTACCAAAAATTGGCTTCATTCTATATTTGGTCCTAGAGCTACATTTGATCCTATAGACAAGGTCCTAGGCTCTTTACATAAAACTAGATAAGAAAAGAGCCTAACACTAGATATTATTCTTCGCTGAACAGATCGCCGCCGTGCATGTCGATCATCTCTAGAGCTTTACCGCCACCTAGAGCAACACACGTTAATGGCTCTTCTGCAACAACAACAGGGATACCTGTTTCTTCTGTTAACAGGCGATCAAGGTCTTTAAGCAGTGCACCACCACCTGTTAGTACCATACCGTTTTCTGAGATATCAGAAGCCAGCTCTGGTGGACACTGTTCAAGTGCAACCATCACTGCAGATACGATGCCAGATAGAGGTTCTTGAAGTGCTTCAAGGATTTCGTTTGAGTTTAGGCTAAAGCTACGAGGCACACCTTCAGCAAGGTTACGACCGCGAACTTCGATCTCATTGACTTCATCGCCAGGGTAAGCTGAACCGATTTCGTGTTTGATCTTCTCTGCTGTCGCTTCACCGATCAAGCTGCCGTAGTTACGACGAACGTAGTTGATGATCGCTTCATCAAAACGGTCACCACCAATGCGAACAGAAGACGAGTAAACCACACCGTTCAGTGAGATAACCGCAACTTCAGTAGTACCACCACCGATATCAACAACCATTGAACCTGTTGGCTCAGAGACACGTAGGCCAGCACCAATCGCAGCAGCCATAGGCTCATCGATTAGGTAAACCTCACGAGCACCAGCACCTAACGCTGATTCACGGATAGCACGACGCTCAACCTGTGTTGAACCACAAGGTACACAAACCAAAACACGAGGACTTGGTTTAAGCACACTGTTGTCATGCACTTGTTTGATGAAGTGCTGAAGCATTTTTTCCGTTACGTAAAAGTCGGCAATTACACCGTCTTTCATTGGACGGATCGCTGAGATGTTACCAGGCGTACGACCAAGCATTTGCTTAGCAGCGTGGCCAACAGCAGCGACACTCTTTGCAGAACCCGCACGATCTTGGCGAATAGCTACAACTGAAGGCTCATCAAGAACAATGCCTTGGCCTTTTACATAAATAAGGGTATTGGCTGTACCTAAATCAATCGATAGGTCGTTTGAAAACATGCCACGAAGTTTTTTAAACATATTCTTCGCTCATCCTGCAAGAATTAGAAGACAAAAATTGCACTAAATGTACCAATGCCTTGCTGTTACGGCAAGGCATTGAAGTACAAACATGGACTGAAACCCGCAATTTCTTACAGATTCCTAACTTAAGGGGCAAAAATTATATTATTGCTGACCTGTTAAGCCACTTTCACCTCGGTAGATCACACGATCGTTACCGCGGTAGATACCAAATGTGACGACGGTGGAGGGATCTTCATCACCGAGTTGGCGCCAGTTGTAGCGCAACCATGGTTGATCTTGATCGCTACCTGAACAAACAACAGGGTTTTCACCAGTATTAGCCGTTGGCGCAGAGGCATCCATTCTCAACCACAGACGAACTTGCTCACGCGGCGTATCTGTTCCCGTTGGCGTATTTTGGTTTGCTGTGACCTCTTCTTCACCGCCCTTTACATTTCCATCACCACTAAGCATTGCAGACGTAATAGTCTTGCCTTCGCTGTGCCAAATCACCTGTCTACAATAATTTGCACCATTAAAACTACTGCTTCTTTTATTCTGGTCATCTTGATAGCTATCATCAGTGTTGAGAACAAACTCACTACCATTCCAGAATTCAACTCTTAGTGGGATAGTCAATGTGGCATTTGAGTTACCACCAATATCATCGAGCGCCATTCGACCATATCGGGCAGGAGGTTGAACTGGGAATGCAGCTGAATCGGTAACAGGGTCTGAATCCGTAAATGACACAGGATCAACTCCTGTCACTGTTAAACCAAAATTAGTGGCTATTGAGCTAGCATCACTGGTATTGAAAGGACCATCTCTGCGGCTAACGTCATCTGAATCCGTAACTCTTTGCAGCTCAGCTGCATTGTCATTCAGTAACCAATGTTTACGATCAACAGACCAAGACCCAGCATCCGTATCTAGCAAGAAGCCGTTATCTATATTGCTATCATCTAGAACACCAAACTTTGCTTGTAGTTCTGTATTAAAGAATCGGTAATTATTAAGCGCATTATCCGTATCACTCTCACCTGATGCCATTGGATATACTTGGTGAACTGTAGAGTCATAAGGTTGACTTAGGTACGCAATATTATTTTGATTTGTAACATTCCACTCAGGGTCACCTTGCATGAAGTATTTGGGGTAAAAACGGCCGATAGTTTTAGACCCAGTGACACCTGAATCACCATTTGGAGGGGCAATGGTGCTATAAAAGTTACCCGTTTCAATTGCAACCAATTCAAAACTTCCTACCTCTGAGTAGGTTAACCCATCAAGTTGGTACCCACCATTTGACTGATCACTAATTGAAATACTCGGAGATATCGTGTCGGGCATCAAATAGCCAAGTACACCCTCACTTGGTGTGTCTAAATAATGGGAAACACTGATCGAAGCTTGAGACACAAAATAATTCGAAGGAACACCTACATTATTTGAACATACGGAATTTACATTAGCTCCGGTAATCATGGGTTTCACGTCCACATCAAAGCTCTCCCCCGCTGCAACAAAGCCACTACTACTGGATTCTGTACTCGTTCCACTTGAATCGCTATCAGTACATACAGCAAACTCATAAGGTTTAGATTTGACAACAAAGCTACCAACCAACCCCGAACTTGCGGAATCAGGCTGTTCATAAATAGGACACCCTTCAATTTCAGAACAATCAAAGCTAGGATCATTGATAACTACATTAACTTGCCCAACATTGCTCCAATTTACTTCAGTTATAGCACCACCATTATCAAAATTTAGATCTGTAACTGAGAAGTCATCAAGTGATCCATCTTCAGGGGTAGGCATTTCAAGAAAGTAATCTTTAGAAGCATCAAATGATAAGTTTTTAGTATAGCCATTTACTGGGCTAACAACGCCTTGATCACAAGCTTGAGCCGTCACCTCTACCACTAACTCTTGAGAGTCTTGAGCTGCATTCATATGTATTTGGCTTGGGCTTGTATCAAACTTATAGGGCACATAAAAAACTTGTGTCGATGTTGCGGGCTCTGAATCGTAGACTCCCCCAACACTGAAACTACCAACCGTATCAGAGTCTAAATACAAGGTTCGAATGCCACCATCAAACGTATAATCCGGAGTTTCACACGCATTGTTAGCTTCACCCGTACACCATCGCGTTCCCGTTGGGGTTACCGTCGCTTCAAACTGCTCATTAGAGTCGACCAATTCGCCATTCTCTTCTAGGCGAAACTCAACCGGAATTCGCTCACAGGTTAGGCTATATAATTGTTGAGGTTCTACAACCAATAATCCTTGCTGTACTGGGGGTTCACAAGAATAATCAGGTTTGATTATCGTTACACCATTATCAAGCACGGCGACTCTCGCTGTCACGGCACCATGAATAGCTGTCTGATTTAAATCTACAGTATCTGCGAGAATAAATCCTTTGAAAGTAGAGTTCCCAACGTCAAATATGACCTCACCTTTAGGAGCGTATATAATGGGATAAGCGAAGTCAGATTGTATATCAACTGCCAAGTTAAACTTCATACGTGTTATCACATTTATTTGAGAGTTGCCCTCAAAGGCATATACCAAATCTCCTGCATCATGCTCATAATTATCAAAGGTCACCGTGGAATTATCAGGAAAAACCAGTTCTACACCCGCCCCTCCACTAACTTTAACATCTGAGATATAACTGTCTTCATCTAAGACGACTCGAACTAGATTATAATCATTCCCCTGCTTGTTGATAACGAGCTTAGACAAGTTACTCTCAATGAAAACATCTATTGTTTCACCGTTAATTTGGTAAGAACATATCTCTGAGTCCGCTCCGCAGCTCTGCAAAATATCCGAAGCCTTGCCCGTAATGGTTAAACTTTCTGATGGATTTTTTTCTGCAATAGAGGTTACGTAACTGCCTTTAATCTTTCTTAATTCAAGTTGGCTATCATTATTACCAACATCACATTGATGTTCATCACACACTGGAAAATTATAAATATGATAAAACTCACTCGCATCATCAAAACCCAATAATAAAAAGTCATCTTTTGTTGTCCATTTATCATTAAAGAGCTCATAGCCTTCAGAGACCTTTTTTAAAGATTGATTAATATAGTTATTAGACCAGCCGCTAAATTTTGTTTGCTGGCTGGTAACCGTCAATGAGCTATTCACACCAGTCCAACTCTGAATGGGCTCGGGAAACAAGTTACACACGTTGGCAACAGGAACCACCTCAGGTAACTCAAACGCAAAGTAACCCACTTCTTCCGGAATATGCGTGCGGTCTCTAAAGTCCTCATCTACAACAAAGCTAACTTGGTTCGTGTTAATGTTACATCGACGTAGCCAGCCTCCGTGTCCACCAGCCCTCTCTTGTTTATTAGCTATGATCCCGTCAATATTCGTTAGAGAGGTGGTAGCATACTTATCCTCACAGCCATCCAACATTGGGTCATTACCGCTTTGACTTGGCGTATCATACCCTCTTGCAAATTGAACCTTAAAACCATCAACATCAAGGTTAGTATTGGTGGCTAACGTCGCTAAAAACGCGATCTTCTCATCGTCATAATCATCGTTACTGCGGTGAGAAGCACTTAGCTCCAAAAACAAATCAATGTATGACGTTTCATCGGTTCGCCTAACCTTGCCAGAGGTCATCCATTTATCATTGTTATTTCGAGTTTGAATTTGATGCAATACCACCGGATTAGAAGAAAAGCCAGCTCCGCCAAAATCGCTATAAAGGACTCTATCATTACTATTTGAGCCTGATTTAGCACTGGCTGCATCGGTGTTCAAATAACCCGCTATGACTTCATGGCCATTAAAATCGGCCACACCGGGCTCAATCGCAAGGTAACTGACTTCTGTTATCGGTTGGCTATCTAAATCTGAACCACCGCCATTCTTTGGCGCCTTAATCTGCTTGATGGTCGCTTCGGTTTTGCTTACCTCGGTAACCATTAACGTTGCAGGAGCATCCGCGTCAGGGGCACTTGAATCAATGGTTGGCATCACAAACACCAGTGGCGTGTTGGTATAAGACTGAGTCAGTGGGATCTTACATTCTCCACCAGAGCACTGAACGATACCAAATTCATACTGAGCATCGTTTGAATAAACCGGCGGTGGCTCGATATCCGAGCTGTCACATTCTAGTTCAGTACTGTCCCCACTATTAATATCGACGCTTTGCGGGTGAATACCTTTAAAGTCTGCGGGGTAATTGCCTAAAAAAGTAAAACCCTGCCCATCGTCAACGTAGTAGTCTGCGGTTCCGGCATCATTTCCCGCTCCCGGCTGATAAATCAGTTGAACACTATAGTCTCCCCCACCAACCATGTAACGAGGATCGCGAATAAAGGGCGTATCTCCCACCGTAGGCTCATTAATATCATTGGTCCAGATGGTGTATTCCGGGCGGTTATTTCCGGGCTCTTGCTCTGCAAACACAGATTCAGCAAGCTGGGCGGAATTGATATTAAATGATATTTTAAATTCACCGCTCGGATCTACGTTACAAGTCGACGCTGTCGCGATCAAAGGGAATAGGCAGAAACAGGCAACTAAAATATATCTACATGCTTTCATCGTATTGACTCCCTCACCCAAACTTCTTGAATACGCTGTACTTGGTTAATGCCTGAGCCACAAACGGCTGTTGATTCAATCTTAAAAAAACCAACATCATCTAAAATTCCGATCGGAGTACAAGTTAACTCTTCAACTGCACAGATAGTCGACATCCCACTACTCACTTGGTTTGAATTTAAGTTACCACAGACGGTGCTCACACTGGTTGAAACCGCAGGCGAAACCGTTAATGGATAAACTTGAGTGAGTGCCCACTCATTAGCGGAATGTGCTAATAGCCAAGCCTGTGTTCCAAGTTGTTTACGCGTCAATGTATCGTGGTTTGACCATTGTACTTGCACTAAAGAAGTCGCAAGGAAGCCCATCACCACAATAACAAATATCGCGACGACCAAAACACTGCCTTGTTGAGATGATTTTCTATGGCGCATTGAGTACCTGCACATCTTGTTGGTAAACGCTTACTTCACTGTTTTGCTCAAGCACAAGATCGATGTGAATCACGCCACCTCGCTGCAAGCTTGGCTCTTCGTAGCGGAAGTTACTTTGAGCATAATTGATGCTATCCGCAACGGTGATTCCATTGCGCTGAATTAGGCCTTGGTTCTGAACGGTATCATTCACTAAACAGTAACTCACCGAAGCACTCTCATCGTAAATATAATGGCGTTGAGCAATAGACTGGCTGCTAAGGCTAACAGAGTTAGCGGTAAACACATTACTCGTGGAAACTAAACCTGAGACTGAAATCCGTTGAGTCGAACCAGATCCAAATTCAGAATAAGTGGTGGGATTAATAATGAGGTAATCGCCGGCATCTAACGTGGGCGAGTCTTGCCCGATAATAAAATCAAGCTCATCCGTCGATTCGTCAAGGTGATAAAAGCCTGAGTATTTAATAGCGTAAAAGGTGAGACATTTTTGAGCAAAAACCGAAGCCGGAGCAATACTCGAATCAAAACTGTTAGGGACCGCGTGACTGATTTCTCGCGACATTTTCTCAACAACAAACTGCCCTTTTACTTGCACCTTTTGTCTATCGATAGTGTCGACATAACCTTTCATGCCGTATTCAACAAAACCTGCGATCGCTAAACCAATCACACCAACGACTACAATCGTTACAATCATCTCAATTAAGGTGAAACCACGCTGCTTCATCAGTAGTTCCCCTTATAAGCAACGACGTTATAACGATTATTACCACCGAAGATCTGTATCTCAACACGCTTCATCGGGCCAATTGTGTTGTCATCAATTCCGTCCATGTTGCCATCGTAAAACACAGATACTTCCACCCGAAAATTGGCATAGCTATCATCTATCTGTTCATCAAGTATATTGGCTAATTCATTCGTAGTACTCGACAGGCAGGCGGATTCAGTCGCAGCCGTATACCAGCAACCAATATAGTCGTCCACGTCATTAAACGTTGCTGGCTTACCTTCTTGTTCACCATCATCAATATCAACCCCAAGCTTGTCGGGATCAGTGCAACCACTATATTCAAAATCACCACAACGCATTACCCCTCCGTCAAAGTCACTATTATGGTCAAAGCCACGTGCCAATATTTGATTCATTAAGCTCTGCCCTAAAGCTACTGAGCGGTTTTGATATTGAGGGTCAGCGGAGCCCGCCACTTGAGGAGCTAAAAAACTAGTAATCGTGACCATAGCAACGCCCAGTACGATAATCACCACAATACTTTCAATAAGAGTGAAGCCACGGGAGCGCATCATAAACATGCTCCCTCACGCACGTAACCTTGAGAATTAATACAAACTTGGGCGCTATTATTTGAAGAAGTAGAGTTAATAGTAATATTCACTCCAGCACTTACTGAAGGGTTCCCCAATAAATCAAAGTCGATAATGGTGTTCGCCGGGGAAAATGAAATATCTGATTCACGCACATAATCACTACGTGCATCGGCCTGTGTTTTTTGAGCGCTATTCGAAAGATTTAAGTTACACGCGGCCACAGAGCCTAAACAATCACTATTAATAGCAAGGCGAAAACTGTCATTAGCCGCTGAAACGTTCGATTGCATTCGATTGACTTGGATTTGGCGAATTACGGAAATGGTTTGCTCTTGCGCAGTAAAAGTAGAAAAGCTAGATGTACCGACGAAGCGACTTGCGGCAAAGGTGGAAACAATACCGAGGATAATGATAACGATGATCAGCTCTACCAGAGTAAAGCCTTTGGATGTGGGGCTGTTATCCATAATGAGCCTCTAACTGCCAAGCGAATACTAATTATACAAGATAACGAATGTAGTGATCTTATGTATATGAATAGTTTTGATATTTATGTGCTTTGGATAGAAAAAAGGCCAGCATCTGCTGGCCTTCCATAATCATTTCAAATAATTACTCACAAGCTACCAAGTCAATTGAAGGTTCATCTCCCTCTGACTGAGCTTGTTGATAAGTAACGTGACAAGTAGCAGCATCATTTGCAAAACCGTAGGCAACGGTACCAGCAGATTGACCTGTTACTTCTGTCCAATCATCAGTCAAGCCAGATACAATTGCAGTTAATGCTGCAGATGTACCTTCAGGGTAACCCCAAACCACATTAATAGTACTTTGACCAACTGAAATTGCAGTAGGCGCTTCGGTTCCTTCTTGCCCAGCAATAGCTGCCTTACCATAAGTAATACCCGCAGCTCCAGCCATAGCCCCCTTAAGGCCCTCTGCTGAAGCTCGTTTAGCATCATCTTGCAGATTCAAGAAACGTGGTGCCGCAGTTACAGCAAGAATACCTAGAATAACAATTACAACCACTAGTTCGATTAGGGTGAAACCGCCTTGTCTTTTCATAGTTAAGCTCTCTCTATGTTTAATTTTACGCAGACTTACTGCAAAGTTACGGTCACACGACCAGTTTTAATTTCGTAAACAAACTCATGCTCGGTACTACCTTCTAATTGAACGTAAGTACAGGTTGCATCACCAGAATTTGCTTGCGCTGAATACTTGTAGTTTGAGTCGTTAGCAACATCCGAGATAGGACCCACTTTAGGTGGATTTTGCAGCAAGTTTTCCATCAACTCAGAACATGTTTCATCTGAAATATCTTGTGGAGCAGTGCTCGAATTATTGTTCAGAGTCCACGGATAGCCATCTCTAAAATCGGTATCGACATTGTTACTGTTTTTTGATCTCGTTAACCAAAAATCAACACCATCATAATTTACAGTATTGTATGTTTCAACACCTATCTTCTCTGATGGCCTAGCCTCTGCTTCCCACTGTGCTCTTGCCGACAGTACTGCTGTCGCAAAACCACCAGCGACACCTTCAATACTGGATTTTTTAGCCTCATCGGTCACATCTAAGAAGCGGGGTAAAGCCGCCACTGCCAATAAACCAACGACAACAATTACGATGACTAATTCGACAAGGGAGAAACCCTTTTGATTTTTAAGCATTTTCTACCTACTCATCTAATTACTAACGCGCATTATACATTTGCACACGTATAAAACCATAAAAACAGTGTCAATATTCTCACAAAGCCAAAATATTGGCTTTTACACTAAACCTTTCTCTTTCGAGTAATATATCTACCTGATATTTATCACCATAATGATAACTACAATAAAACTGTATGTTATCACTTTTATCTTCAACACTTGGAGAGCTTAGCCCTAAAATGCTCCCTTGAGGATATAATTGATCCAGCCAATAATTACAGTCTCGCTCCGTACCTTGGATAGGCATTACCCACCCAGTTCTGCTGTAGATCTTTGGGGGTTCCGAGCCTTCTTCTTGCCCAGCACCCGATAACAAATACTGCTGTTTGAACAAATTGGCTTGCTCTAAAATCCGCTTGCTCGCGACGATAAATGCCGTGTTAGTTGCTTCTTCTTCTACCGTTTTGAATGCCGAAAGTACACCGACAATAAGAAAAAGAATAACCACAGTCCAAATAACAAAACGTGAGCGTTGTAGGTTATTTAGCATTCCCTAGCCTTTGATCGCATCCAACATTCCCCACATCGGCAAGAAGATACCTAGCGCCAAAATCAGCACCATGCCTGCAACGATGGTTAACAAAATGGGTTCAATTCTGGCGGTTAAGGTTTTCAGATCGTAATCGACTTCGCGGTCATAAAAATCAGCCACTTCAAGTAATAGCTCATCAATACGACCCGTCTCTTCACCGACGGAGATCATTTGTATCACGAGCGGTGTGAAAATTTCGCTGTTAATCGCGGTCGACGAAACCGTACTACCGGCTTCAATGGCCGATTTCATGGCTTGAACTCGCAACTCTAGAAAACGGTTATCTAAAGCTTCCGCCGAAAGCGCTAGCGACTGGTTCAGTGGAACACCCGCTTTAAGCATCAAAGCAAAAGTACGCGAGAAGCGTGACAACAGTGCTCGATTCACTACCCCGCCAATGACCGGCATTTTTAAGCGTAATCGATCCCACTTTTCCAAGCCTTTGTCTGTCTTCACCCAAGCTTTAAAAGCGAAGATAAGACCAAAGATCACTCCAAGCATTAAGCCCCAGTAATTCACAAAGAACTCAGACATACCAATCAAGATACGAGTAGGCAGCGGCAAGTCGACACCAAAGCGCGCAAACATGCTTGAGAACTGTGGAATAACCTTGATGTTAAGAATGAACATTGCAATCAAGATAAAACTGATCACGAATGTTGGGTAACGCATCGCAGTCTTAATTCGTTTGCGAGTCTCAACTTCTTGTTCGTAATATCCAGCTAATTGCAGTAAAGCCTGATCTAGACGGCCTGTGTTTTCACCAACGCCAATCATCGATACAAACAACGGACTGAATACCTTTGGGTGCATCTGCATTGACGCCGCTAAGCCGCGACCATTGGTTAGCTCAGCAACCACCTCTTCCAAGGCGGCTTTCAGCTGCTTATTTTCGCAGTTTTGAGTGAGGCCTTTCATCGATCTTAATAGTGGTACACCCGCTTTGGTTAGGCTGTATAACTGTCGACAAAACAGAACCAACACCTCTAACGGTACACTCGGAAAGAACAGACTCGATACATCCATATCTAAGACTGAACCACCACTTTTGCCCAGTTTGATAGAGGTTGGAATGATCCCTTTACTCATCAAGCTTTCAGCAGCAAGATCTTCGTTATTCGCGTCTAATTGCCCACTTACTTGACTACCATCAGAGCTGCGACCTACATAACGATACGTTGGCATATCATTCTACCCCTACAGATAAATTGGGTCAGTGGCACCGGACGCATCACCTTCGCCAAGATGCATTATCTCATCAAGACTCACGACACCTTGCAGAGCCAATTCCATCGCAGAAGCCAATAACGGTTTATAGTTTTCAGACTGTCTCGCCTTTTGAGCAAAACCTACCGCATCATTAGCTCTCAGTGCATCCATCATGTTTTGCTCTAGCTCCAACATTTCAAATACACCAATTCGCCCGCGGTAACCGGTTAAGTTACAGTTCTGGCAACCACGGCCTTTCATAAACGGCACACCTACTTGGTTAGGGAAACGGACGCTCAGCCATTGCTTGCGAGGTTCATCTAACTCATCCTCAACCTTACAATCTGTACACACTTTACGAACTAATCGCTGTGCGACTACTGCTCGAACAGCGCTCGCGACCAAGTAACCCGGAGCACCCATATCCATCATACGCAACGCGCTGTCTACCGCATCATTGGTATGTAACGTACTTAATACTAAGTGGCCGGTCAGTGCAGCTCTCAAGCCTATCTCAACGGTTTCGTGGTCACGCATCTCACCGATAAGAATAATATCGGGATCCTGACGTAAAAAGGTTCTCAAGATAGTAGAGAAATCGAGATTGATCTTAGGGTTTACCTGAACTTGATTCACACGAGGTAGGCGGTATTCCACCGGGTCTTCCGCAGTAATGATCTTTTTACCCGGTTCGTTTAATTCACTTAACGCGCCGTATAAGGTTGTTGTTTTACCTGAGCCGGTTGGGCCGGTAACCAAAATCATGCCATGTGGACGGCGCAATTGTTGACGCAGACGAACCAACAGATCACTCGGTATGCCCGACTCTTCTAGTTTACGTAGGCCTGCTGACTGGTTAAGAAGACGCATAACCACTGATTCACCGTGCTGTACTGGCATGGTCGACATACGAATATCAACCGACTGACCTTTAGCTCGGATATTAAAGCGACCATCTTGAGGAAGACGTTTCTCTGAGATATCGAGGTTTGCCATCAGCTTCAAGCGCAGTACAAGTGCCGAAGCAATATTCACCTCATTCAGCAATGTTTCATGCAGCACACCATCAATACGCTGACGAAGACGCAATACGTTTGAATCTGGCTCGATATGAATATCCGAAGCGCCAACCTGAATAGCATCTTCAAATAGCGAGTTGATCAGCTTAACGACGGTAACTTCATCACTGTCTTCTTCAGCGATATCGAAATCAAAGGCATCATTAACTTGGTGTTCAGCGTGAAGTTGCTCAGCAAACGAGGCAATCTCTTTGGTTCTTCGATAATAGCGATCGAAGCCATCAACCAATTGCCTTTCTTGAGCAACAACGAATTCCAGCGCGTAATCGCCGAGCTGACCAAGCAAAGACTCTTGGGCAAACAGATCGGCTGGGTCGCTCATTGCAACACGCAAAGTGTCACCTTGGCGTCCAATAACCAATGCACGAAGGCGACGAGCATGTACTTCGGGTAAAAGCTGTACTGCTTCAACATCGACAACGGCTCGGCTTAAATCAATAAGAGGAATCGCTAACTGCTGCGACAAAAAGCTCAGCATTTGCTGTTCTGACAAGAAGCCAAGCTCAATTAGCGCATCACCCAGCTTACGCCCAGTACTTTTCTGAGCGGCCAGTGCTTGTTCAACTTGAGCCTCAGTGATAATGCCTTCTTCGACAAGCAAATCACCAAGTCTTTTTCTTAATCTAATTTGCATCGCCGCTCTCCTCTAAAGCATTGAGTATTTTTAACCGGTCACGCACAAAGCTTTGTGATTGAGATGAGATACCGACTCTAGTCAACGCACCTTGATATGATTGTTTTGCTGCAGCGAAGTCTAACTGGCGTTCTTGCTGAATCGCTAAGCCCAACCACCAGCGAGCGTTATCTGAATCGACTTCAACCAACTTTTGATAACTCTCGAGTGCGATTTCTTCTTGCTGTGATTTTTGGCTCAACGCCGCACGCATTGCTAGATACTCTTGAGTTGGATGCGGAGGCATGTGTACTAAAGGGCTCAGCGCCGCTTCTGATTGATTCGCTTTAACCAGCAGTTTAGATAACCCTAATCGCAATTTTTCACTGTTGATGTTGAGCTTAATTCCAGACTGATAAAGCTCATAGGCTTTGCGAGTATCGCCTTTACCAAAATAGAGAATCGCAAGTTTCTGACGGACATCTTCATTTCGTGGCGTGTAGCGTAGAGCTTCAGTGTAGCCCTTCAACGCACCAGTAAGATCGTTCGCATCAAGCGCTTTCTGAGCTCGACCTTGTGCATTCACAGATAGCTGTTCCGGAGTTAACTCAACCTGCTCGATCAACATTCCGCTATTTTCTGAATCACCAGAGGCTACAGGCTCATTAGAGATAGACGCAGGGGCTTTTTTTGCCACACTAGCAACGTAAATCGGTTGGGGAATTTCAGTCTTAGTCGTTTCAGGCACGCTTAGAGCTTTAGCCGGTGTTTGTTGTTTTGTCGCTTTTGGGGCAGACATAACAACTGATTCGGAAACACTAGGCTTAGATTGAGCGCTTTTTGCCATCGCAGTGTTTTCTGTTGAAAGGATCGCAGAGTCTAGTGTCACCAATTTCTTAGTTGGCGATGAGATAGGTTGAGCGGCTTCCTGGATGCCATTTGAATCATCAACGACAGAGACTTGAACCTGTAAATCTCGAGTTGAGATTGACTGCTCAACAATAGACTGATCAATCACAGGGCCTTGCGATATCGCCCAACCGCCCATCGCTAAGCTCAACGTAAAACCTGCAACAACCCAAACTAGGGGGGAACGCGTTTTTACTTTAGGTACGACTGCCGCTTCAATCGAAGTCGCTGACTTTTTCTTTGCCAATTCAGACAAGGCGTTGTTAATGACGCTCATAATTAATTCCAACCCCACAGTATTGGCGTTTTAAATTTAGGCTTACACACATCGTACGTTTCATGCATAGCTGAAAAAAGATGTTGGTTGTCGATACTTTTCTTATCTTCACTGAACGAAAGCAATAGAGCCTTATGGCAAAGTTGGTTTATCAATCTAGGGATACCTAACGACGAACGACAGATCGCCTTTTTTTGATTCAAGCTGAATAACTCAGGGCTACCACCAGATTTAGCGATTCGATTATCAATATAAGCCACCGTTTCATCGAGATTCAGCGGTCTCAGTGTCGAACTAAATGTGATTCTTTGGCGAAACTGCCTTAGGTGGTACGCCTCTAATCGAGCATCCAATTCTGGCTGACCTAATAAGACAATCTGCAGCAGTTTTTTATCTTCCGTTTCAAGGTTACCAAACAACCTTAATGTTTCGAGCGCTTCATCCGATAGAGCCTGAGCTTCATCAAGAATAGCCACCACTCTTAAACCAGAATTGTGCAATTCAATGAGCTTATGCTGAATGTTATCAACCAAGGTTGCTTCATTATCGACAGCTAAACCAAGCTCTGTTGCAACCGCCTGGCGCAAGTCTGCCCCTGATAACACAGGGTTTGGTAAGTAGATCAGAGCTGTACAGTCATGTAGGTGATTGACCAACATCCGGCAAACCATGGTTTTTCCAGTGCCTACCTCTCCGGTCACCTTAATCACGCCCTCGCCCATTTCCAACGCCGAGATTACCGTCTGAATCGCTTCGAAATGAGGCGCTAAACCATAGAAGAAATCGGTATTCGGCGTTAAGGTAAATGGCAGTTGTTCAAAACCAAAGTGAGCTTGATACATACGACGACCTAGCTTAGTGAGACACTGCCACTCTATATTGAGAAAGTAAGCAATTACTCTTCATCAGGGAACCACTGCTGAAGAAGATCACGTGAACGCTCCAACTCATTTTGCCAAGTATTCACACCCACGATCGTTGGCTTAAGCAAGATCACGAGTTCAGTTTTTTGCGTTAACTGATTGGTGTTACGGAACAAATGACCTAAGGCTGGAATATCACCGAGGAATGGAACTTTAGAGGTCACATCACTGGTGTTGGATTTCATTAACCCACCAATAACCACAACATCTCCATCTTTGGCGCGAATCACTGAATCAGACTCACGAATAGAGCTTTTCGCCAAAGGAAGTTGCACCAAGCCCGTCGTGGAACCAAGGTTGAGCTCTTTCACTTCTTCCTCTACCTCAATAACGGCTGGGTGTACATGTAAGAACACGCTACCTTTATCGTCTATCTGAGGGGTAACATCTAAAGAGATACCAGAGAAGAACGGAGTTAATTCAACTTCAGGTGCGACATTCGCGTCATCACCACTACCGACCGAACTTGATAAATCTGTTACGTAGTATTCGTCGGTACCCACTTTGATAACCGCTTTCTGGTTATTTGCCGCCGTGACTCGCGGGCTCGATAGAACATTAAGGTCACCTTGAGTGTCCATAAAGCTCAAAACTGCTTCAAAGCTGCCATCTGAAATCGTTACGTTAGTTTGTCCGCCTAACAAAGAGCTGATTGCATCTAACGGCGGTAAAGTACTTGCCGGACGATCAATTACAACGCCACCGCTGCCAATCGACTTAGACAAATTCGACCAGCTAATTCCCTGTTGGTAGCCGTCACTCAAGGTCACTTCCATGATTTTGGCTTCTAGGATAACTTGACGCTGCAGGCGTTTTTGAGAAATACCTAAGAACTCTCGAACCTCACGAATTTCGTCAGGGTAAGCACGCACTGTAATCACACTCGCTTGCGGGGTCACGACAACGCTTTGCCCATCGCCCGAGCCAATTAAGTGAGCAACCGCCGCTTCAAGCTGTGGCCAAAAATCACTTTCAGAGGTCGTTTCAATCTCTGTACCACCATTCGATGTCGAGTTTGATGAATTAGAAGAGTTAGATGAATTTGACGAGTTTGAGTTCGAGTTTGAAGAGCTCGATGAATTCGAATCTGAGTTAGAGATCGTGCCGGTGGTGATCGTCGTTAGTGAGCGACCAGAACGCTTAACTTGTAAGTAATCGACAGGGATCGTTACGGTGCGAAGACCGGCAGGATAAACTTGAATCACTTTGCCACGCTTTTCAATATCGTAGCCATACATATCTTGAGCAACAGCCAGTACCTCATCTAACGTCACGTCCGTTAGATTAAGCGTAAGGTTTCCAGACACACTTGGGTGAATAGCCGCACTATATTCCGTACCTTTCACTAAGCTGGCAAAAAAAGTTCTCGCTTCAACGCCTTTTGCCTGAATACGAAAACGCTTAACCGTTTCCATCCCCGGAGACATCGAGTCAGAATTAAGCTGAGGCATAAGGTCATCTTGAACCGACGAAGGCAGCTCATGAAGCGCTCTGCTATTGGCTTCATTAATTGATTCGTTTAAAGACTCTTTAATCTCAACAGGATCTCTATGCCCCATCGAACAGCCGACTAAAGATGACACTAGGATTGCTACTACAAGTTTACGCATGTCTTCACTCTAACCTTAATTATTCTTAACATCTAAAGAGAACATCTCTAATTTCCACTGCTTAGAGCTTCTCTGCAGAGTGACGTATTCTGGATCTATGTTCTTAACTCGGTACCCTCTGATCGTTTCCCCTTGTCCGAGAATCTGACCATTCATAATCGCATAGCAAGGCGTATCTCCCTTACACACGATGCTTTCTAAAGAAGGCAAGCGATAACGAGTTGGTGCTTTCTTAGCAGGCGCCGTTTTCTGTTGAGGTGAAAGCCAGCCTAATGGCGCCGTGGGATCTTGCTCAGCCCACACAAAAGAGCTACTAAATAGCAAGGACAACAAAAGAGTTCTAACCACCGATAAACTCCTGTCTAGTACCTAATGTGTAAACCTCGAACACCAGTCGAGCTTTAGGATATTCTTCTACTGAGTATTCAAATGTGCGCCAGTAGTAACTCACAGGTAGAGACTCAAGTGCTTGAAGGTAAGCTGAGATATCAAAGTAACTGCCGGTTAGCTCCATTCTTACAGGGTGAAGAAAGTAGCCTGAATATTCGCTGGTCTCTTTATTGTTCGAAATCGCTTCTGGTTTTAATGACTCTAGCGATTCAAGCTTTAGTCCATTACCGGCGTTAAGAACGCTCTCCAGTAACTGCGACATTTGAGAAGGTGTGATTAATCCATCAACAATCTGAGAAAGCTGAAGAGAGAGATCTTGGCTCTCCACCAGCAGCTTTTTGTACTCTCGATTAATTTCTTTGTCTGGGTCTTTGTTTAACTGAGCTTGCAGAACAAGTAACTCACCTTGCTGCCTTTGATTCGATTGAGTCAGGCTGCTCGCCTTGGCATTTTTAGCTTGTAGATCGAGATACGCAGGCTCAACCAATAAGGTGAACAACAACATCGATAGGCCAACAAAACCACACACAAAAAGTAGCCATTTTTCTCTTTGACTTAATGCAAGAAACTTATCGCTCAGCTGGTTCCACTGCTGCATTATTTACTCTCCCGACGAGTACTTAGCTCAAACGTCACCACATCCTGATCATTACGGCCAATTTTTAGTTTTTCAAAAGTGCGTCCGACTAAATTAAGCTCACTTTTAAACTGACCAATCCAGTTCGGAACGACATTTGCGTTACGAGCCAAGCCACTAAGATCTAAAGTATCGTGGGTCATGTAGATGTGCGAAAGAGAAATGTCATTTCGGCCTAATTTAGCTAAGGAATTCATGACGCCAGAATACCCGACTTGTTGGGATTCGTCGTATTGTCCAACAGCCTTCAAAGCCTCTTTTTTAGCCTCAGTCTCACGTTTGAGACGCGCAACCGCCGCGACTTTCTCTGGAGACGGTTTATGCTGAGTTAACTTACTATTCAATTGGTTAACTTGCTTGTTAAGTTGATTCGAGTCTTGTTGCAGGGCTGTTAGCTCTTTATCTAGATTAGAAACTTGATACTGCATTGCGAAGTAACCACCAAGCATCAAAACACAAATTACTCCCCAGCTCGCAACAACATTGGTCAGCGTAAAATATTCTTTTTTAGGCTTAAGGTGTTCAGGGTAAAGATTGACCTTAAACGTCTCTTTTTCAGCTGCAAGTTTAAGCAACAAACTCTCTGAATTATCACGCTCACCTTCAACCAACAGTGAAACTGTCGAGCTCAATGTGCTGTTTAAGGCACTTTGTAACTCTGCTTCATCTTCTTCGTCACAACAGATTTTAAGCTGGTGAAGCTGGGTGCCTTTAATTTGAGAAGAAAGGTAATCAATCGAGCGTTGAAGCTCTAAAGCGAGGCCATCTAACTGCAGAGCACTTGACGCAACACCCGTTAAAGGTGGCACAACACTGCGGATGGTTCTTTGAAAACAAACGGTATTTTCGACAAACGCACCCAATTTAAAGTGTGAATTGACGCTACGTTGTAAAAGAATGAAATTAGACAGTTCGCCTGCACTGTAACCCCAGATTTCATCTTCAGGAGCAACACCTATTAATTCAACCTGAGCCGAATTAGTGATATTCAAAAGCTTGTCCAACAGCTTTTTAGGCAGGACATATACTTGCAGCTTGTTCGACGTTGGTAACGCGACCGCACTCGCAGTAATTTCCGTGACTCTTTCTGAAACAAGATCTTTGAGTAAAAAAGGCAGTGCTACCGACCATTCACTCTCTGGAATGTCCGGTTTATCAATTTGGTAGGTTTGGTAGTAGTTAGCACAGACAATCAGTTGGACGCTATTACTGGTAAACGCCTCACTGCTAAGCGATTTTTTTAGCGCACTCTCCCAGTCCCCATTAACCACGGGAATGCTGGCTACTTGAGGATCTTGTTCTGTCGATGAAATATAAATGGCGTCATTGCCCACCAAGACAACTTGCGAGCTACCTTTATTATTCGTTGGCTTTATTTTGTCTAAAATCGCTTTAAAATTCATTCTTAACTACTACTCTTACGCCATCGATTTCTTCGTCCAACTTTGACAACAGATTCCGCTTTCGCGGCTTTTTCTGCTTGATTAGGCAAAGGGATAATTTGTTGTTCTTCGTCGAAATATCTCCCTTGATAGCCGTTAATGCCTAACTCTATCAAGGTATTCTTTTCTTGTTTTGTCTCGACTCCAACGGCAATAACTTGAGTTGGAGAATCACCACACGCCCCAATTAAGCTTCGAACAAACAGTTGGTTCTCATGCCTTTGGTCGATTTTCTTTATTAGGCTTCGATGAAGCTTAATATAACTAACCTTCAAATCCTTTATATAGTGAGTGCTAACAATGGTTCGCCCAGCTTGGCCAACCACAACTTTACACCCTAAACCTCGCAACATCTTTGCCACCGGTCTCATATAATCAAGATGAGCAATCAAGTGCCCTTCTGAAAATTCAAACGCAAGCTGAGAGCGGTGTTGAGCAGAGAGCTGTAACAACTCACTCCTAAACCACTTAAAGTGCTGTTTATTAGCAAACGGGGTAACATTCAGATTCACTGAATAGTTGATAGGTTGAGTTGATTCTTTCAACGATTTCAACACAACCTTTAGAACCGATTGGTCCATTTGAGCTTGATAACCCACTTGCTCTACCGCAGGCATAAATCGAGACGATTTCAATAAACCTTTGTCAGGATCCTGAATTCTAGTAAATATTTCTCTATGCAATTCATTAACTTGACCAGATTCCGGCATAAGATAACACCGCTGAGCAAAGATTACTAAATTTTCAGGAAGCAGCGCTTTATCAAGTAATGTTCTCCAACGAACACTGCCTCTATCAAGCTCATTCTTATTCTCTTTCGGGTAACGGCTCCAGTTATTAATACGCTCTAACTGAGCACTCTTTAGTGCCGTTTCCGTTTCATCCATGATCTGGCTATGACGCTCACCTTCGGTATACATGGTCACACCAATATGACACCAGTTATCCGACTCTAAAGGCTCTGGCGGAGTTAGCTTATCTAACTGCCTTAAACACTGAGCAGCCAAGGTCGCAATATCTTTTGCGCCCTGATGAGGGATAAATACAGCAAAGTCCGCTTCGTAATAGCGAGAAAATATGACATCGGGATAGCGCTGAACGATATTCGACAGTACTTCAC
The DNA here is from genome assembly GCF_041467715.1 of Vibrio sp. 10N.247.311.14. NCBI lineage: Bacteria > Pseudomonadati > Pseudomonadota > Gammaproteobacteria > Vibrionales > Vibrionaceae > Vibrio > Vibrio sp. 10N.247.311.14. Next base: position 21,186 of record NZ_JBFSVE010000039.1, on the reverse strand, counting down.
CGACTTCAATAATAAAGCCGTCAGTGATTTGCTTGTCGTTAGCATCACGAACTTGCTCCCATTCGTCGATACGTATCAGTAACACACCGCCTCGTGCGCCACTTTCATGCAGTACCGATTCCAGCTTATTATCGAATAAAACTCGGTTTGCCGTTCCTGTGAGTTTATCTAGGAAGGTGTGAGTACGAATAAAGGTATCAAAGCGACTTCGTTCTTGACGAGCATCTTGCAGCTCTTCGATCAAGACATCTAAGGCTTCACTTGCGGTATAAGGCCACTCTCGCTCATCTCCCTTTGCATGAGCTTCAACCTGACCGGCCAAGATCATTCTTCCTCGCTCTTCCAAAATCTCAGAACCCATGAGCTGCTCTTTCAACCAACGAACACCACGAGCAAGACAGAACAGAACCAATGCGACAGCCAAAGTAATTGACCACATCGCTTCCATTGAGTAGTTGTAGCCAATATAAGGAGGAAGTGCTTTAAATTCGATTCGGTAGCCTTCATTACGCTCTAAAATGAAGCTTTTCTCATAAAGACGATTGGGATCAATTTGTGGGGAGGTATCTTTGAAACGATAAACGATGCCGGTCTTGTTCGAGAGTTTCATCTCAACAATATTGCTCGCCTGCAACATCTTAGGCATCCAACGCTGCATTGAATACGCGGCGTCAGGGTCTTCCATCTCTTTATCTACAACGTCGACAATGCCAACCAAATAATGGTCTAAATATTCCTGTCCAATACGCTTAAAGGAAAGTGTGCCACCAATAAAAAGAATGAACATCGCGCTGATCACTATCACGGTGACAAATGCGACCAATCGAGTGCTCAATTTTAGTGTCGGGGTATATCTCATGAATAACGAAATCCTTTTCAACTCACATTATACCGTATTGCTACTTATACTATAAATTGACGTTGTAAATAAAGCGTTAAGAATTGTAGGTAACAAAAAGCCGCGATGAACGCGGCTTTTTCCAATTTAATACTGTCTTTATAATATATTAAAAACAGGGACTAGAACGGTAGTAAAGGTAAACTTTTCAGTGCGTGAGTGAGTAAGTGAGGAGTTCACACTTACAAAGCCAAGCTAGACATAGCTTTCAAGATAGTTCAGAGACATGTTCCGCCCAACTATTCTTACACTTAGAAAAATAACGTAAAAATAAACCATTAATCCATTAAAATTCGTCTTTTATTCTTACACTTTACGCACAAGACAAGGCTACCTGTTAGAATGCAGATCAAATCATAAACCGCTATGTCTCACCAAATCATCCTTTATTGATTGTACGCCTTATCCCTTCCTGAGTCACAAATCAATCACGCAATTTGCGTGATGACATCACCTTTGTCCAGAAGTGTGCCTGCACCGATCACGGCAAACTCACCTTTGCCCCATTGTGAGTTGTGACCGATTGATCAACCCACTTCGTCAAGCCATCATTTGACTTACTTTTTGCAATACCTATCTCCTACCTCAGAGTGAAGAACTGTTGAGTATGGATGAAAAGCTATGCTTTTTGCTGTAAGTTATTGTAGTGCAACGGAGTGGGTATAGCAGTGACTTTATTAATATTAAGATGCAAAGACTTTTTTGATAGCAAAAAGAAGGGAGTCGTTCGGTTAGCCAGACTAGAAAAGGCACGCGCTATAAGTTTTTTTTACTCATTAAGAAACTATACCCTTAAGCAAAAGGGAGTGCTTTTAGTTTTAATGTCCTTAATTACTTTTAAGGTTTCAGTAGAAGCATCGTCTTTGCTAAATGGTGAGATTTCAGTTGAACAATTAAAAGCTATATCGCTTACTATCGGTGGGGGACTGCTTGGATTTACTGCAATAGTCTTTTCTTTACTATTGTTTTCTCTTCAAGCTAATCTTCAGAGATTGAGGTATTTAGACTTTTATAGATTTAGTGCTGATAAGCAGATACTCGGATATCTTTCATCCTGCCTTATAATATCACTTTCAATTATAACTACTTCGCTATTTATTGTTGATGGTTATTCTGGTCAATACGCAACGCTCATGCTCTGGGCTGTGGTGCTATTTATTTTTCTTTTGTTTTTTTCTTATAAACGGTCAATACAACTAATTAACCCTATAGAGCAAGTAGAGCTTATAGCATCTGAGGTCAGCTCAAACCTTGGACGATGGGGAAAGGCTATTGAAAGGAAAATACGAACTGAAAATCCCCCACCCATTGAAAGCCTTACGAATAAAAACTTTAATTCTCAACGGTGGGAACTATGTAAAAGTAATCCGATGCATCAGCAATCCGTTATTAACTCTATTGACAGTTTGTGTGCAATGACGAAGGTTTACACTGAGTTGAATGATTACATAGTAGCTCGAAATACACTGAAAAAATCAGTGTATATTATTGACAAGTATATTCAGTTTAGGCAGAACACGTTTATTGAAGGCTCACCTTATATGAGGACGAGCATCGAGTCAGAGCCAGTTTTTGACCATGTATTATCGAAGATAGCGTACAGTGCATCTGAAGCTATTAAAGCGAATGATAAAGAATGGGTTGATATATGCTTTGACGTTTATTCACAGTTAGCTCTGGTTCTCAACTTTTACAATGAGCAACATGGGTATCGCTTGGGGCAACAAATTGATTATGCGATCCATTATTTCACCTCTTCGGTCAAGGATTCAATTCACTTAAAAAATAATGATGTGATGATAAATGCTTCCAGCGCTGTTGGCAGGTTAGCTACTGGGCTATTAGAAACAGCTTCGCATGACAACATACAACCGCTTGATGAATCGCTGAGGTTGCTAGGTAGTTTGAGTATAGCGAATGGGGATATCACTGTAATAAACGATGTTATGCGAAGATACGGTGACATAGCGTTTTTATTGATATTGAATGAAGATTCTAAGGTTGAAGCAGCAATTGAGAGTATATCAAAAAGTATTCACTCTCTGGGTCGGCTCTATTTGAATCAAGAGAAGATGACTTCATTTAGCCTAGGTATTGTAAACGGTTTTTATGGATTTGGAGAAAATTCTTTATCCTACAGGCTAGCTAAACAAGCAAGCATACTTTCCAGTGACCCAGATAAATATCGGAGTCTGGTAACATCGCTAATTAAAGGTATTTGTTTGTGGCTTAAATTGACTTTTAATGACCGAGGGGAGCTTTACAAACTGGATCAAGAAAAAAATTTAGTCCTATTTCATTGTTTATATAGCTTGTCTGAGACTATGCTAAAAATCTTGTTGGAACTCACCGATGAAAAGACTGACTGTCAGTTAAGTCATGATGTCTATGAGGTAGTTAACAGAGAGATTATAGCCTTATGCGAAATCAGAGAGGATAAAGAGGTTTTACGTAGGATCGATACCTATGGTTTCATGAATTCACTTTTTAATCTACATCACTTGATAGACTCTTCAGATACTATATCATTTTTGGTCGATAATATTTTGAAAGTAGGCTTTAATGCTGCATCAATAAACTGTGATCATGGATTACTGGCAAAATCCATTTGTGCATCTGCAATAATTTCAGTTAATAATGAAAGTTCTCAATATAGAGGCTTAATTGACAAAAAATTAAATGAATTTTCTGGAAATCATAAGGTTTTCACTAACGCTTTGACCAAATTGGAGTATTTAGGAATGTTGGGTCGCTTCGAAAAAGAAAGAAGAATTAACAGTTACTCTCATTGTGCTATTGAAACATTTTGCAACAGCCACTTAACAAATGAGCTTCGAGAGGAGATTAAGTATTCAATTGAAGCAATTAAGCTAAATATTAATGATAAATAGGTTGGAAAAAATAGCGTAACTGAATAAACGGAGATACTTTTTCTAATGTGAACCAACCTATCAAGAGGTAAATCATCTGACTCGTTTCTGTCCAGAAAGGAGTTTCAATCTTTATTGCCTGCAATAAGTGCTTACCTAAACGAAGGAATGCGGCCTAGACAGACAAGAGCTTCTGATCTTTGTTGTTCGCAGGCATTTATGTTGGTTGCATCTAACTAAACATAACTTAAATGTGGAATAATCATCTTTTAGTGGTGGAGTGTAGGGTTTAAATGCTTTTGCGAAATTTTAAAGCTCGGGTTAGCTTGGTAGTGTTGGCGATATCTTACATTGGCTTGAGTGTTTTGCTGCATAATCCACAATTTACATCTACTCTACTCACGACAGTAAAAGGTATTTTAAAAAATATGGAAGACACATCTAACCTGATTGCTTGGTTATCAGTAACAGGAACATTTCTCGCAAGTTTTGGTGCAATAGCTTCAGCAGTTGCAACGAAGAAAGCATCAGATATGGCAAAATCATCAAGAGATATTGCTAAGAGTGCTTTGAATTTTCAGTACCATGACTCAATTAAAGAGTCTGTTGAATTAGTTGTAGCGACCTTGATCTCAGAAAAAATGATCAATGTGACCCCCATAGAAAATATTTCTGTTCATAATAAAAATTACTCGCTGTCATTAAAGAGAACAGATTGGATTTTTGCTGCTCAAGAGGTTAAAAGCATAATTGAACAGATCAAAGATCTTGCTATTAATGAGAGTGATGAAAAGCGCTTGATGGAGCGCTATGGTCGAATGCTGGAAATGAAATTGTCAGTAGTTAATGGTAGAAAAGGTAGCACATTATTTACTAGTGGAAAGCCTAATAATAGTTACATATACACTAAGATTGATCAATCACAGGTAAGTATCAGAGACGAGGATATGTTTGTTGTTTACTTGTTCACTGAGGAATACAGTGCATACATCGTTGGTTCTGGGCAATACCCGACACCGAACATTTGTAACTACTTTAATGAGTCAAGTAACTTAAGCCTATCATAGTTATTGATCTGCTCCAGCAATACTGGACAATCATCTAGGCGAGTTGAAATATCTATACTTCAACTAATTCATTTTTTTCTAAATTAGTAATTGCGCTAAAACGGAATTGTCCAAAAGCTTCTCAGACTGAATTTTTACTTATGCTACTTTCTAGCTCGAAAGTGACCAAAAACGTTTTAGTTAAATCTATTAATAGCGCAGATAAAGTGGTGCAATAACTTACTTTTTCTATCCCTACAACATCTACAAGTCTGTAGGTTTTATCAAAGTTAGTCTGCCGAACCACAAAAAACAGAGCTAAGAGATTGTAAAGATAGCTTTATGAACTTCTCACCCATATCGTCATCAATGGTGTATTTAGTCTGTTCTTTTCCATCAACTTCAACCTTTTCATCTAGGATAGTGCTGTGGAACAGTGAATTTGGCCACTAAGTTAGAGATTTGTAGGTGTTTTAGGTAACCCGTTAAATGCTAATTTAGTAAACGTCTAGCTCAATCCTGTCCTATCCTGTCCTGTCCTGTCCAAAGGTATACCAGAGCCGATCATGGCCAATATACCTTTGTATTTAGACAGCTTAATTCCGTTCATTCCCGTGTAACTAAATCAAGCGGCAAGTATTTTTGCTTTTATATTTATTTAGCAGAATCGGCAAATAGGTGTTTCTCAGGCTAGTATGACTCGGTGCGATGATAACCCTCCCCATCAAATCCTTAGTGCCTACAATGTGCACCTCAGCCTCAGCCCTCGTTATAGCTGTATATAGCCATGCACGATCAAGCATTTTAGAGTTCTGAAGCGCAATGATAACTCGTGGAAATTGACTGCCCTGAGCTTTGTGTAAAGTAATAGCGTACCCCAAACGTAACTGGTCAATAATTAAATTATCAACATCCAACGTTTTGCCATTATCAAGGGTGATCACACCGAGGCGACTCTCCGTTCTCTCAATGTCGGTTAACTCCCCTAACAGCCCGTTCTGTACGCCTCTTATGTGGTCATTTTTGGTAAACAGCACCTGATCGCCTTTGCGCATCTTTGTGTACCATTCATCCAAACCATCAGAAAACATAATTGGCTCTCCAGTGCGATTGATACGCCATTGAACCAACTCATTAACTCGATCTACCAACCTGTTTGTAGGTGCCATTATGCGCGAGTTGTCAGGAGACCCTGCATATAACTCCTGACATATTTCAGCCAAACTATCCTGATCCTCTGCTTCATGAAAGCTTATAGCACCTGAAGACAGGTTTTGAGGAACAACCCCATTGTTCACCAACCTTGAATATTCAGGAATGCCGCTGGAGCCTTCTTGGCGCTTCACTATATCTAATGTTGTATTGATTATGACTCCACTCGCAATAACATCAGCTAGTATACGCCCGGCACCAATAGGCGGTAGTTGGTTAGGATCGCCAACTAGTAAGATCCTAACATTGGGAGCAATGTGTGTAATGATTCGGTACATCAATGGCAAATCAACCATGGATGCCTCGTCAACAACCACAAGTTGCCTACTCTCAGTTATTGTCTCATCACGCAAAAACGCAGCAATTGTTTTAGTACCAAAGCCGATACTTTCATGTAAACGCATGGCTGCACGACCGCTAAGAGCTAGGGCATGAATGGTATAACCTAGCTCATAAAAACTACGTAATGCGGTTCTAAGAACTGTCGTCTTACCCGTACCTGCTCCTCCTGTAATACAGGCCACGGCGTTATCTAGTGAATAAATAACTGCTTCACATTGACGCTGGGTCAACTCATACGGCAATTCATTTTTCGCCTTAACAAAAGCGGCATTAGCCTCTTCAGTGTAAAGATTATTAACATTCGACAACGCAACCAAGCGCCTAGCAACTACAGCTTCCATCAACAACTGCCCTGTCGGATGGTAAGTCATTGTTTCGCTGTTGAAGGCAAACCTCGTTTTATCCTCTCCTAGCTTTAACGCAAGGGAGGTTAAATTAGCATCCTTTAAAATGGAGTTGATGGCCTTGCGCAGAGTTGGTTTGTCAGCACATGTATGTCCCTTGGATACTTCTTTTTGCATCGCGGCTTCGACGGCTGCGATTAAACGCCTTTCGTCCGTGCGTACTATGGAGAACCGCTCCATAGCCAAAGCATCTGTTTCGTTGAATCCGAGACCAAATGTCATCAACCTGTATGGATCGAGCTTAATGGCATCAATCGATGCTCTACCGTGGGACTTAAACAACCTTTGTTGAACATCGTATGGTATATTATGCTCCGACATCCAATTTGCAGATTTTAAATTGGCATATTTTTCATAGCCAAGGTACATAGCATCAATAGCAGCAGGGGTTAACTCTTCAGACAACTCTAAACGATGCTGCTCAGTGTCCTCGGATAGTAGGGTGTAAATGCGTTTTTGAAACCTTGCCCATAATCTGCGAGCTTTTATTTCTCCGACATCTTTGAAATCTTTTTGCTTTGCAATGAATCTGACAAAAGCCTCAGAAGAATTAGGCATCAGGCACTTTAGTGTCGCATTACTGTACCTATAGTCATCCATGACATAGTCATCCTGCGTCACCTTAGTAATATCCCTTATGCCATTAACCTCCCAGTGTTGTCCAATGGAGGGTTTTACAGGGAGATCGGTAGGATTAATACCAAGGCTAACAATGTACTTACCATCGTTTTTCTTGTAGCTATCCCTTGCTATTGGGACACCCTTAAGTACCATGTAACTACTGGTTTTAATGAAGAAGCTGGTTAACCTAAACTGCTCAGTTGTATATTTTCGATTCGTCGGCTTTTTTGTCATCGCGGTATCATCCCTAGCTCAGATACGACTTCGGATAACTCCTTAAATCGACTCAACTCCTGCTCCAGCACTGCATTCCTAGCTCTTAAGTCCATAACCTCTCTCTCAAGAGCTTGTAAACGATTTCCCTGCATTACAGCCTTATTACCATCACCGTTATACATTTTCGCGCTTGTGTCACCACGCTTTGCCTTCCCTTCATCTGAAAGAGGCGGTAACACCTTTCGCTCACGTAAATCGTCTTCCAGCTCTTTTAAGAGTTTTGCAAGGTCGGGGTTTTGCCTTAAAGCAGGACGCCCACAATCAATGGCCTTACAGATTTCACCACGGCTTAAGTTGCCTCGATAAATAATCTGGGTGAAACTGTCGTCATTTTGTGTTGCTATCCATGCCTTAAAGGCCGCCACTGTTGCCTTGCCTTTATCGCGCCCATTACTCATGACTATTGGCCTCCAGTTTTGCGTTTGAGCTCTACCAGCGGCTTTTGTAGCATTTCAATGGCATCATCAAGGCTCTCCATTCTAACGCCATTCTTATAGGCGTTATGCTGCCAAAGTATAAAACGTTGCTTGTATGCATTGTTCAGTACAGTTAATCGAGCCACCTCAGCTTCTAGAGCCCTAACCTTGCCCTGAAGGTAGTCGACATCCACTTTAACAGTAGGAGCAGCATCAGGAGCCACAGGGTGCCTTAGGGCATCCTTTTTATCCGTGTATGCCTCCTGTATTTGTTTGTATGAAGACAATGACTGTCTCTGCACTCCGCCTTTAATTCCTAGCAGGTCAGCTACACGCTCACACAATAGAGGCCAAGTTAACTTACCTTCCCATGTATTAATTACGTCCAATATTGTAGGTAGAGTCTCAGGGGTGATTACAATTTTAGGCATTAAAAATCCTCCATTATGTCGAACAAATCAGATACCTCATCGGCTAATCCCAGCTCTTCGTCGTTGGTTTCTGGTGCTGTCCCCTCTAACACTAAGCCGTCTGTTTGTATGCCAATTGTCTCTGGTGACTCGATATCAACACCAAAGCCCTTCTCGCGTAAAGCCTCTTTCACTGGTGATGGGTCATATTCTTCAGGTATGCGAACGGGTGTACCGTCAGGTGTATTCTCATCCTCTAGAATTCTGATTTTTGTGCGAATATGCGAAAGACGCCAGCCGTGTGCTGATATCCAGCGGTCGGCACCAAACACCCCCATTTCGCGGCTATCCTGAGATTTCTTCAATTGTGAAGCCACTTCTATTTCGCGTTTTTTTAAGTTATCAAGTGAGTTTTCCATGCCCTTTATACAAACCAACTCCTTGCAAGTTTCACAGTCCCCATTACTAGTACATGGCAACATAGAAAAATCGTGCTCACAAACCCCTAACTCTGTCACTATCGCGCAACCAGCCAAGTCCTTACCGATATCCTCATACGACACAGGAAGGTTTAATTTTATTTTATCCAGTGGTGTTAAATGCTCACTATCCAGCAGCATTGCCATTTCATCACTTTTCTCTTCTTCTGTTCGGTGGTCATAGCTTTTATTATCGCTAACCTTGGCTCGGCCAGCCCAGTTAGCCAGAGTAAGCTCATCCATTCCTCCCCGCTCGCACATTGTGCTTAGCCAGTGCCGTGCGTTGTGGGATGGGATTTGAATAGGTAAATCATCAGGTTTGCTGACTTCAAACTTACTCCACAGAGACCTGCCATCGCGGGATTCTCTTTGAATAAATCTGTCATTAATCTGATTGACTGTTGGCAGTAAAGAAGAGAAGCCACGAGGCTTAAACTTGTTGTGAAACTCATTTTCCCGATGTAAAAATAGGCAATCAGAAACCTTAACGTGTTTAGCTTTGTCGGCATAAGGCCATTTCTTGAATTTCTTTCTCAACCTCGAATATTCATACTTTCCTAGCGCCTCGTAAGTGACAACGCCATCATTCTCCTCAAGAATATTTATTAGCCACTTTGGTGTCGGTGCCTTCAAAGTTAAGCCTTTCAAATTCACTGACATTGCCGCATTGAACTGCTCTAACGACAAAGAGGACGTATCACTAAAACCTTCAGGGGTAATACACCCGGAATGCCGCATGAACTTGTTAGGTTGATCCTCCGCGAATAGCGCAGCCTCTCGTGCCTTCTCACCAATGCGCTTTAAGCGCTTGATGGCTTCAATAGCAACATCCTGCATTACTGTCGGAATCCACTTAACGCCCACCTTACCTTTTTTCGCTGGAACCCACTGTAAGCCAAGTTTTAAATCACCCGCTCGGTTCTCTTCCCACACTTCGCAATTTACAGGCAGTACAGTAGGCTCTGAACAGCGTGCAGGCGCACACATCAGCAATGCCATGACTGCTGTGTAGTATTCAACTTCCACTCCAAGTTCGGGAGCATTACTGAATAACTGGGCAACCAGCATCATATCGTCGTCATCAGGTAATTTGTCAGCGCGGTGTTCCTTGCCTTCATCGTCGAGCGCAACATTCAGATCCTTCTTTTTGCCGTAAGGGTTTGACCACTCAGGCAAACTAGGTGTAATTAAGTTACTTCGACAGAAGTCCAGCAACAGTTGTATTTGGTAGCCCGCCTTATTTAATGCGGTAGCATTACTAAGTCGTTTCTTGCAAAATTCATCCAACCTCCCCAGAACTACACCATCGAGATTTAAAATGTCAGCAGTGCCTGTCGCCTCTAAAAGAGCCTCTTCGAGAATGCGAATTGCCTCAAAATGACGCTGTAGATTAGTCACTGGCTTATGAGAATAAGTGTACTTAATATATGCTTTAGCAAAATCCAAGAAAGGTGAGGCAAGGGGTTGATAGGTATAACTATTTGATGGCTCCCTGTTGGTCGAGAAACGCGCCACTACAGTCCTAGTACCTTTAACTGTGTCCCATTTATTCTCATGCCATTTATCCAAGCCAAACACAGATAGTTGCTTGCTCTTGTTGATGAAGCGCTCAAGGTTAGCTTCTGCGGTAAGTTCTGCTTTGGGTTTAAACAGAAATACATTTTCACTCATAATCACTTACCTTCTTTCTGCGCATTCATTTCGGCACACTTCTGCACGACCCACTCAACAGCAAGAATCAACCGATCCTTTGTCGATGCGTACTCTTCGCTTTTTGTTTCTTTGAGCCGCTTTTCTTTTTCGGCATACAGCATATTGAGAAATTTTTCATGAGGGGCATCAGCAAGAGGTCTGAACTTGTGGCAAAGGTAGCAAGCCTCATACCCTTTAACACAAAAATCATTCGTTCCACATGCGCCCACAACCTCGTTATCAACATCTGGGATATGTGCAGTTGGATCATCGCCACGTTCGCCATCAGCGGCCTTCATGATGATTTTCCCCATGAAAGCATTTGCAAATGGGGCTAATTGCTTGCCTACTGCCTTATCAATATAAGCAACTGTTTCAGCAGTATTTTCAGTATAAACCTTCACGTTTTGCGTATCAGACTGATCAAGAGCTTCGGCGATGATATGAGCGCCTAGCCCTTTGCGCCCAAGGTTTGTAGCGCGGGTATGACGGAAACGACGTGCAGTTACATGAATGACATCTCCCGTTCGTTCAGATATAGCCACCTGCTTAACTTTAAAGTTATGCATGTATCTTTCACGCAGTTGTACTTCTGACAAATGGAGAACATCGGCACGAAGAAGATCAAGTGACATATCCATCCCTTGCTGCTTAAAGTCATCAGTCATTTTCCAATCAATAAAAAGTGGCACTAATTTTAGCTGTTGAGGAGAAAGCTCAACATCAAATAATGCTTCTAACTTTTGAGTTTCAGCCTCAACCAAGTTTTTCAAGGTTAAGTATAAATCTTCAGTTATCGATAACTTCTTAAACTCAACACGAAAGCCCCCGCCACGCTGCTTGGCTCGTGGGATATTAAGATAGAAGTTTGTAGCTTGAGACTCAGAGTTGTAATCTCGAATCACATCACAGGCTTTTAACTGTCGAATTTGGATTGGTCGTCTGGCTGTAGCTTGAAGCACACTAATATAGCTATACCCAGCAAGGGGAATCTCGTCGTCTCTAAACAAACGGATCAGCTCTTGATTAAGGGCAAGAACCTCGTTTGGAGTAAAAGCCCCTGAGTAAGGGCAACGATTAGCTACCGCAACACCTTTGCTATTCCCTGATAACGTCAAGCCTTCAAGTAGTCGCACGACATCGGCTGGTACACCGTAATATCCATAATCATGCCAGCTAATTAAAAAACCACGCAACGCCCCTAGATACCACTCGTGCTCGTCATCAAGCATTGCTCGCCAATTTAAAATCGTGGCGTCATCGATAGAGGTTGCTTTTGTGTCTCTAATCATACGTTGGAAACGCAAGTACATATTATTGGAATGAGATGCTGACAACTCCATCGCATAATTCGCTAGTGTTTTTTTAAATCCATTAAGCAACTTAGGCTCTAACGCTAGGATGTCTGGCTGGAATGATACGGTCACCCCTTTGTTCAACCGCCAAGTATCCGCATCAATATCAAAGCTGTAGCCATCTTTAGATACATACGCCTGAGATCCAGCACTTGGGGAAGTTACCAATTGTTTTGAATCAAAAGCCAAATTACTCATGAGCCATTACCTTCCTTATTTTTTAACTCTTTAACTTTACGCTCTAGCTCTTCCTGCTCTTCTAGTGCTACTTCATTAGCTCTTTTCTTCACATGTCGTCTGTTATAAACAGCGTGGCTTTTCTCACTAGAATGCCCCAGACTGTGCTGCCTCATCTTGGATTCCTTTTCAGGCTCAATTCGTTTGTGTTCTGTTGAACCCGCATCTGCCAACTCATTAATTGCGTCAACCTTCTTCGAGAAGACTTCGTTCCAATCATGACGAAAGTAATGAGCATAAATATCATCAAATTTAGGGTCTACACGCTTCATCATTGGGATGATCACAGTATCAAACGTACTCACGCTTATCGGTTGACCTTGCGTAGTGCACTTGTGATGAGTAACGAAAAGGAATGGGTGTTTATTGGCGTTAGGAGTGTTAAAGCGATATTTACAAATATATTCATCAATTAGGATTGCCACATCTTTCTTGATGCGTAGCATGCGTTCTTTAGTTTTAGCCACTGGTTGTGCTTTTCTAGGGTCAAATTCACTGTCGTGCTCGCGCCTAACCCAGATGTAAGGCTTGTCCCCAACCAGTCTCATATGACCATTATTTATCGTAAGTGACAGCAACTCACCACGACGTAGACCTAGTTCCTTTAAAAGCAAAAACATCAGGTGATTACGTCGTTTTGTCACCTCATGCTTGAACGGATTTAAAGGGCTGTCGTAATGAGCAACCTCCAAAAACTCCTTTACAAGTCCATCTGTTAGGGTCTTGCCATCGTGGTTATCGATAACGTTTTTACCTTTACCTTTTGGTCTATGAGCTTTAAAGCGCTTAGTCATTGACTTAATAGATCTAGTTAGCTTCTCGTTATTTTGAGATTGAACAGCTACCTTAGCGATGAAGTCTAAGTATTCAGCCACTGATGTCATGCGGTTGTAGTGATGGTTCCTGCCTACGGTGGGAGTGATTTCGATGCCTGATATAGCGTCATCAATACTCACTACTTTATTTCGAATATTCTTTTTTTTAGATATACCCTTAATACGTGCTACATCCATAGCTAAGTGGGACTTGATATTTTCAATATCTTTATCGCTCAGGAACTGCCCTTTCTGAAACTCAGAATAAAAATCCCGCTCTTGGTCTTCTTCCCACTTAAAGAGCCACTTCAAAGCTCCAAGACGGTTTACCATTGTATTTACCGCCATACTTGAACGTAGCTTAGTGGTAACCCAAAGTGTTGTATAAAAGTGAGGCATTCCGTCGCTACCCATGAGTATCGGGTAACGCTCTCCGTGATCAAAAATCAAGGTCTCTACTTTGTATTCCATGTTGATGTTTACCCTCATTTATACTTTTTATTTTTACACTTTATTTATACATAAACTCTAGTAACTCTCAGGGGTGGTGTCAACAAAAATGTCAGAAATAAAAAAACCCAGCATTTCTGCTGGGTTACGGGGTGCTTTTCTGTTTGAAAAGCGCTTATTCTTACACTTTTAAGTTATACGGGATCTAAAATGGGATGTCATCATCAAAATCCATTGGCGGCTCATTATATTGAGGTTGAGCCTGCTGAGGAGCTTGTTGAGGTGCTTTTGGCTGCTGTTGAGCGGGAGCACTGTATTGTTGTTGCTGTTGTTGTTGTGGCTGCTGTGGCTGACCCCAACCACCTTGCTGTTGGTTGTTGTTACCCATGCCACCTTGAGCAGGAGCACCACCTTGAGCACGGCCGCCAAGCATTTGCATTACACCATTGAAGCCTTGAACAACCACTTCAGTTGTGTAGCGATCTTGACCGCTTTGATCTTGCCATTTACGAGTTTGAAGTTGACCTTCAATGTAAACTTGAGAACCTTTACGTAGGTACTCACCAGCAACTTCCGCAAGCTTGCCAAACAGAGCAACACGGTGCCATTCTGTTTTTTCACGCTGCTCGCCAGTTGCTTTATCACGCCATGACTCTGACGTTGCAATGGTAATGTTCGCTACTGCGCCGCCATTTGGCATGTAACGAATTTCAGGGTCATTACCTAGGTTACCCACTAATATAACTTTGTTAACTCCACGGCTAGCCATGATTTGCTCCGTCTAAATTCATAGTCTCAGAAAATTTTAGCGCACAAGAATAGCATGCTTTTCTGCAGTGATAAATCGCATTCCTATTCTCTCCTCACTACAAAGAATAAAAACGTAACAAATCATGATATTCAGAGCGATGTTGCTTTTTTCTCCACTTACAAACCACTCATTTACTTTGATAATTGATATTCAACGCAAGTCACTATCAAGGCGCTAGAGAAGCTAAAGCCTGCATGACAACGTGGAATCTAATCCCACTCAAACAGGACGTTTCAATGAGAAAATCAAGATACGCTCGCACTTTACACTTTCTGTGCATCGACCCAAACGATACCTATCTACATGTAAAAGAGATAGAAAAGCATTTATCTATTGTTCTCTACAAAATGACACCCGACGAATTAATGCTAGTTGATAGAAAGCAGAGTAACCGGATCTTGCTCGTCGATTACAGAGAGGTACCACAACTACTGATTATTTGTCCTAACCTGACTGTTATGTGGAAAAATCACGAAATCATTTTATTCAATGTCCCCCAGCAACTTCCAACCTCAGAGCTTCTTACCTATGGGGTACTAAAAGGACTCTTTTACAACACTGAACAAAAGGACAAGATTGCTCGTGGTCTTCAAGAAGTCATTGATGGCGATAACTGGCTGCCAAGGAAGGTAACCAATCAACTGTTGTTTTATTATCGCAATATGGTCAATACCAACACCACACCAACCAATGTTGATTTAACCATTCGTGAGATCCAGGTGATTCGCTGTCTTCAATCCGGGTCTTCAAACACACAAATCGCCGATGACTTGTTTATTAGTGAGTTCACGGTTAAATCTCACCTCTATCAAATATTCCGTAAGCTTGCGGTAAAAAATAGAGTTCAAGCGATAGCATGGGCAAACCAGAACCTGCTTGCATAATCGACCCACCTCTTAGTCTGACGATAATTTTGAGGGAAGCTCTAGTAAACCATGGCTATTGTTGCTGAATTTTCGACATAACTTATGCTAGAGTTGCCCTCAGAAATATCAACCACTCAGGTTGAATCAATAATTATTATAGATAAAGGGTCTTATCATGATCAAAAAGTGCCTTTTCCCGGCAGCTGGCTACGGTACACGTTTTTTACCTGCAACCAAGTCAATGCCTAAAGAAATGATGCCTGTAGTAAACAAACCTCTGATTGAATACGGTGTAGAGGAAGCTATCGAGGCTGGTATGGATGGAATGTGCATCGTTACTGGACGTGGTAAGCACTCGATCATGGATCACTTTGATAAAAACTACGAGCTTGAGCACCAGATTAGCGGCACCAATAAAGAAGACCTATTGGTTAATATCCGTGAAACGATTGAAGCGGCAAACTTCACCTACATTCGTCAACGTGAGATGAAAGGCCTTGGCCATGCTATTTTAACGGGTCGCGAACTTGTAGGCGATGAACCGTTCGCAGTAGTACTTGCTGATGACCTTTGTGTGAACGAGCAACAAGGTGTGCTAGCTCAGATGGTTGCGCTATACAAACAGTTCCGCTGTTCTATTGTTGCTGTACAAGAAGTTCCAGAAGAAGAGACTCACAAGTACGGTGTTATCTCTGGCGAAATGATCAAAGATGACCTTTTCCGAGTTGATGACATGGTAGAGAAGCCAGAGCAAGGTACAGCACCAAGCAACCTAGCGATCATTGGTCGTTATATTCTGACTCCAGATATCTTTGAATTAATCGAGCAGACAGAACCAGGTAAAGGCGGCGAAATCCAGATCACTGATGCATTGCTAAAACAGGCAAAAGCAGGCTGTGTATTGGCTTACAAATTTAAAGGCCAACGTTTTGACTGTGGTAGTGTTGAAGGCTATATCGAAGCAACAAACTACTGCTTCGAAAACCTATACAAGAAAGACCAGCAGCAAATCGAGCTAGGTAAACACTCGACCAAGAAAGAAGCATAACGACTGGTTAATCACTAACGTTACTGATTTTAGAAAGGGCGACTCTTTGAGTCGCCCTTTTTGTTTACTGTTTTTTTATCCAGTAAAACTTTGCACAAATCTCACTCTATGTAATACTTTAGCCACTTAAAATTACATGGTCTATTGAGATGGATAAAATAGAAATTAGAGGCGCTCGTACGCATAACCTCAAAGACGTCAACCTAACCATTCCACGTGACAAACTGACTGTCATCACCGGATTATCGGGTTCAGGAAAGTCGTCACTTGCGTTTGACACACTCTACGCAGAAGGTCAGCGTCGTTATGTTGAATCTCTGTCTGCTTACGCTCGTCAATTTCTATCTCTTATGGAAAAGCCTGATGTCGACCATATTGAAGGTCTGTCTCCAGCTATCTCAATAGAACAAAAATCGACTTCACATAACCCTCGCTCAACCGTCGGTACCATTACCGAAGTCTATGATTACCTCAGATTATTGTATGCGCGAGTAGGCGAACCTCGCTGTCCAGACCACAACATCCCTCTAGCAGCACAAACCATCAGTCAAATGGTGGATAAGGTCTTAGAACTGCCTGAAGGCTCAAAGATGATGTTGATGGCACCGATTATCAAAGAGCGCAAAGGTGAGCATGTTAAAACACTGGAAAACTTAGCTGCGCAAGGCTTTATCCGAGCCCGAATTGATGGTGAAACCTGTGATCTATCCGATCCACCAGCACTTGAACTTCATAAGAAGCACACCATTGAAGTTGTGGTAGACAGATTCAAGGTTCGTCCTGATCTTCAACAGCGTTTAGCCGAGTCATTCGAGACCACATTAGAGCTCTCTGGCGGTATCGCTGTCGTCGGCTGGATGGACGAAACGGATCAAGAAGAGATCGTATTCTCTGCTAACTTCGCTTGTCCTAAATGTGGTTACAGCATGCAAGAGCTTGAGCCTCGCCTGTTCTCATTTAATAACCCGGCAGGAGCATGTGGTACGTGTGATGGTCTTGGTGTTCAACAGTATTTTGATCCAAGCCGAGTGATTTTAGATGAGAACCTAAGCATTGCTGAAGGTGCGATAAAAGGTTGGGATCAAAAGAACTACTACTATTTCCAGATGCTAACGTCGCTGTCAGAACATTATGGTTTTGATCTGTATGCGCCATTTAATTCTCTACCGAAAAAGACTCAAGAGATCATTCTAAAAGGATCAGGTCGAACTGAAGTGGAATTCAAGTACATCAATGACCGAGGTGATATTCGAGTTAAGCGTCATCCATTCGAGGGCATTTTAAATACCTTAGAGCGCCGTTACCGTGATACTGAATCTAGCGCGGTGCGTGAAGACCTTGCCAAATACATCTCAACCAAATCGTGCTCTAGCTGTGATGGCACTCGCCTGAGATTAGAAGCTCGTAATGTTTTCATTGGTGATACAACACTTCCGGAAATCGTTGAACTTAGCATTGCTGACGCACTACAATTTTTCCAAGAATTGAAGCTAGACGGTCAACGTGGGCAGATCGCAGATAAAGTGATGAAAGAGATCAATGATCGTCTGCATTTCTTAGTCAACGTTGGTTTGAACTACCTTAACCTATCACGCAGTGCTGAAACGCTGTCTGGTGGTGAGGCGCAACGTATTCGTTTGGCGAGCCAAATCGGTGCCGGTTTAGTTGGCGTTATGTATGTACTTGATGAGCCATCAATTGGTCTCCACCAGCGCGATAATGAACGTCTATTGCAAACCTTAATTCACCTGAGAGACTTAGGTAATACGGTACTTGTTGTGGAACATGACGAAGATGCAATTCGTTGTGCTGACCATGTTATCGATATCGGTCCAGGAGCAGGGGTGCACGGTGGTCACGTGGTGGCAGAAGGTACCATGCAAGACATCATCGAAAACCCGAACTCTTTGACAGGCCAATACCTGAGCGGTGCTAAAGAAATTGCAGTGCCTGAAAAGAGAACGCCTATCGACAAGAAAAAGGTCGTCGAGATCGTTGGCGCAACGGGGAACAACCTAAAGAATGTGACCGCGACAATTCCTGTTGGCTTGTTCAGTTGTATTACGGGCGTATCAGGTTCGGGTAAATCAACGCTTATCAACGATACCTTCTTTAAAGTCGCCCACACTCAATTAAACGGTGCCACGACTGCAGTTCCAGCAAAGCACAAAAAGATTAAAGGGTTAGAACATTTTGATAAGGTAATCGACATAGATCAAAGCCCTATCGGTCGTACACCAAGATCAAACCCTGCGACCTACACAGGGATTTTCACCCCTATTCGTGAACTATTCGCGGGCACTCAGGAATCACGTTCTCGTGGTTACAAGCCAGGTCGATTCAGCTTTAACGTTCGTGGTGGTCGTTGTGAGGCTTGTCAGGGAGACGGCGTAATCAAGGTAGAGATGCACTTCTTACCCGATGTGTATGTGCCTTGTGATGTGTGTAAAGGTAAGCGCTATAACCGTGAGACTCTAGAGGTCCGCTACAAAGGTAAAACCATTGACGAAGTTCTAGAGATGACTGTGGAAGATGCTCGTGAATACTTCAACCCGGTACCTGTTATCGCTCGTAAACTGCAAACTTTAATGGACGTTGGCCTCTCTTACATTCGCTTAGGGCAAGCAGCTACAACCTTATCTGGTGGTGAAGCTCAGCGTGTTAAATTAGCGCGTGAACTGTCTAAACGAGACACGGGAAAAACCTTATACATTCTCGATGAGCCAACAACAGGCCTTCATTTCCACGATATCCAGCAGCTACTGACGGTATTACATAGACTGCGTGATCACGGCAATACAGTTGTCGTGATTGAGCACAACCTAGATGTCGTTAAAACAGCAGACTGGATCCTAGATCTTGGCCCAGAAGGTGGGCAAGGTGGTGGTGAGATTGTTGCAGAGGGTACACCTGAAGATGTGGCGTTAGTCGAAGGTTCACACACTGCTCGCTTCCTTAAGCCTATGTTAAATTTGAAGTAGGTGTAAAATAGCGCCCTGCGGGCAGACAGAAAAATGTTAAAGTAACAGAGCTTGTTTCAGAAGGAACAAGCTCTGTTTTTATAAGGTTAGGGATTTATGGCAACAATACACACTAGCGGTACTCAGCTAGAAAATCAGGTCACTCAGCTACCACTCAACAAAGCATTTCTGGCTTCTTTAGCTGTTGTATTCTTGTTAGCTATGCATTTTTTTATGCCGAATCCTGGTGGTTCGGGCCTTGCTCTATCCTTTAACCCTACCACTTGGCTAGCGCTAAGCTTCACGCTAGCGATTGGCTTTTACCAACTCGCGACCAATCGAGTACTCAAGTATTCCAAATTAACAATTGGCTTGTTGATTAGCTGCATCATACTCACGCTACCCATTTTATACAGCAATGCTGCACCTCAAGGAGCGTCAGGACGCTTGCTTGGATTGTGGGCGGGCTTTGCCTTATTTGTGGTGCTGCAGCAATTTAAGTTCAGCAATAAACACAAGCAACGTATGTTGTGGTTCATTGTACTTGCTGTTGTTATACAAGCACTATTTGGCTATGTGCAATATTTCTTATTAGAACCTGGCAACCTATTTGGCTACAACACTGCTGCAAACCGACCATATGGGATATTTCAACAACCGAATGTAATGGCAAGCTTTCTTGCTACTGGTTTTGTGCTGTCCGCTTACCTTTTAGCAAGGCAGCCGGCTAAATATAACCATAAGATCAGCGAATCATTCCTACTGTATTTAACTCCAACCTTAACCGTGCCCTTGCTGATCATCATTGCATCACGTACCGGATGGTTGGCCGCTGTCATTGGGTTTATCTGCATTCTGCCCTATCTATACAAGTTCTCGACCAAGAAACGCTTCTACGGATGGTGTACATCCGTTACTGTCGGTATCGTGATTGCATTTTCAGTAATCAGCCTTAGCACTACAGATAGCCTAGCAAGTAAAAGAACTAATCTAGAAAGCGCTCGCACTTACACCTTCCCGCAAACATTAGACATGTTGGTAGAGAAACCATTTACTGGTTACGGCTACGGAAAATTTGAATCAGAGTACACTCTGTATACAGCTCGTCAGCACCAACTCAATTCAAACTATCATCCGGGGCTTCCGGCAATGGATCACCCTCACAATGAGTTTCTATTCTGGGGAGTTGAGGGCGGTATTGTACCTATCATAGGAATATTGATTGCCGCAGTATTAGTATTGTCGCGTATCTCGAGCTCAGCGAAAGGAACACGCTTAGCTTTACTGGCGCTATTCATACCGATACTTTTACACTCTCAACTTGAGTATCCTTTTTACCACTCGGCGATTCACTGGATAACATTCATTATATTGATTTACTGGGTAGATCAGCGCTCTTCCCGACATTATCAACAGTCGTTCAGTATCATCAGCAAGACCCTATTTAGAGTGTTGAGCTTAGTGCTCCCTATTTTGGTCAGTTTTTATATGTTGAGCGCCCTGCACACCAACTATGTACTGACTAAGTTTGAACTGTCTAAGCCGAAAAATCCGGACATTCTTAAGCAGGTAACGAACCCAGTAGTGTGGAAAGATCGCTACGATTGGGATATATACAGCACTTACCTTAATATCGGCCTCTACAAAGCCGACCCGAGCCTTATACAGCCTTACATCGATTGGTCACTGGAGATCATAAAGAGTAAACCAAGACCGGCTTTCTACAGCAATCTGATTCTGGCGTATCAAGGCCTAGGAGAAGAAAGTAAAGCAGAGCAAATTCGTAGCGAAGCGAACTTTTTATTCCCTAACAGAGACTTTTCAAAGGTTCAGTATAAGAAAGTGTCACAAGCAGAAGATAACGTTTCGTCTGCAGAATAGCTGAGAGTTTACGAGATATTAACTCGTAGTATTACTTTTAGAGCAATCGAGTAGGAGGAGGCCTCACGGCCTCCGTCCTCTCACACCACCGTACAAG
>NZ_JBFSVE010000038.1:0-51913 GCF_041467715.1 Vibrio sp. 10N.247.311.14 | reverse complement strand
TTGTTTGGCGACGATTATCTGATCATAAATGAAGCCTTTTTTCTATCTAAATAAACAAGTTAGCTCTTAAGATCCTGTCTATGATGATGACTATGCTATCTAATGTGAATAGACATTCATCGCTTGTTTAAGGTCTCGTATTACATCTTGACGTAGTTTTAATGGCTCTAAAATTTCCACACAATCTGCGTTGTGAATGAGCCAATGTTTAAAATCTAAGCTATCTCTAGCCCTTGCTCTGACAATGTAGTGGCTTTTCGATGTTTCTTCTATTTCCTGGCATTCACTCAGTTTAAATTCATTTACAAACTTGCTGTTACCTTCAGAATCTCTCATCATTTTAAGTAATACTTCGAACGTTTCACCGCCGTTAACCCATTTACCCTTTGTCGTCGATAGATAAGCGTGGAGGCAAAATTCAGACTTGTTACCCATTGAAAAACTTTGATTTGAGCGTATTTCAATGTTGTTTATCTTGTGCATCGTATAGGTACGCATTTCTCCAGACATGGAGCTACCGTTAGAGCTTCTTTTGTAACGCTCTCGAGCTACAAGATAAAATACTTTTTGATAGACAAACGAAGCGTATGGATCAACCTCACAGCGATGATTGTTGTAATCAAATGAGAGTACTTGTCTATTTTCAAGTGCACTTTCTATGTCATAAAGCACGGATTGTTCAACCTGTGGCGCTACAAAGTCGTAGCAACTTACTTGAATTTTGAATGGTGCGCTATTTAGCGTTGTTTTTGCTCTTGAAATAAGCCTTAGGGCGTCGTTGAGTTTCGCTCCTGCTGACGGCAAAAGCCGTTCTCGCAATTGATTGCCAATACTACCTAACATTGAGATTGAATCACTTAATCCAGGGTTTACATCAAAATCAACGCCTTCTTTTACTTTATAACGAGCTTTCGATGCAGTCCCGTTACGTACTAATAACTCCGAATGCCCGACCGGACCAGAACCTTGGACTCCATGGTATTTATATACGGAGTCTAATATGCGCTCTGCCCACTTTTGTTGAGCCTCTTGTGAGGTGTCTCCACGGTAATAAAAAGGCTCTTTTCGAACATCATCAAGATACTCTTTAGGTGTGAGCCCCTGCTCCTTTGTTGAAAGTAAAGTGAGGCAGTGTAAATAGCAATAGAAGTCACCAAATGCTTTTGTAGACATGCTTTCTCTTATCTTTGATTCATGATGTGCCGTATTTAACCACAAATTTATTTTGGAGATTCGCAGGAAGTCACATTTTTTTTGTGGATACTATTGTAATTGATTTCTTTTTCACCAATTACAGAGGGTGTTTTGTAACTATTTGTTTTTAGGTTGAATTTTGAACAAAATTGCAAGGTGGAGCTTACATTAAGTGATGTTAATTCCAATAATGGTGGCTTTATATAATTGAGAGGGGAGTGGTTTGTGATTTTGAAGTGTTTTTAATCAGTTAGCACACTATTTTCTTGCTATCGGCTCGTTATCGTTTGTGCTCAATATTGAGGGGAATACCATTGAGCAAGTAAGGTTAGAATGAGTCGATCACTCAGCAAAAATATCATTGAACCAAGCTTCTAATTGCTCGCGTTTATCTTGGGGGCCATTGATTACCACTAATCCATTCAGTGTAGCTTGATCCCAAGAGATCGTTCCGTTGGCCAATGCATCGAACACGTCGAGCTCTGTAATAAGCAATAAATCGTTCTCTGTCGGCAAAGTGTCTCTTCCTGAAACGTTCACGCCTTTTTCAATGCTGATTTGGCTGTAGTGACCTTTAATCGCTTCAAATAAGTTGAATTCAATCTTACTCGGATGCGCCTTTGCGAGTGCTGACTTTATCGAAAACAGTTTGAAATGATCCGGTTTATCTAGGTTTCCGAACTCGTCATCTTGCCTTGCTGTGATGACATTGCCAAATACCTCCAGTGAACCGGGCTCTGTCACTAAACTAAATCCGGTTTCTTGGTGTAATCCGCAAGCTAATACCAGAGAAGAACTGAGTGAAAGCAAAAGAACAAAACGTTTTAGCATGTGTGAACCTTAAAAGAAGCAGGGCAGTTTCCTTACTCCAACAATAGACCTAGATCGTTGAGTTAAGGTTGCGAACTGTACCAATAAATAAACGATAAAGGGACCACAATGGGTCCCTAAGTTATCGACTCGCCATCCTTAGCAGCCTTTGATTATTAGCGAACGATGAGCATGATCTCTTCTGGAGTCATTGCCTTATCGAAGTAGCTCATGAATTGACCGAAGCCTTTGATGTCGCCATTCGAGAACGTGAATGCACCAGACTGTAGGTTGGTACCAATCACTTGTTGAGCGTTTGGACCTGCAATCAAGATTTGGTTCAATACTGCACGAGTGGTGTCGATTTGAACGTCTGCGCCTTTCACTGCTTCTTCGTGTAACTGAGCAATACCGTTGCGAATTTCGATAGTGAATGCTTCGTTCGTATCAGAGAAGTTGTACGTTAGCATCATGTTCACGTCTAACGAGTTTTCTGCGATAAGCGTTGAAGTCATCATGTCGAAGATCTGCTTGCTTGGTAGTGCAGTAAGAACGTCAACAGAAGCGAAGCTGATCATGTTAGAGAAGTCACGTTTGTTCTCTAGTTCAGCCGCCGCGTTGAGCGCCCAGTTACGCCAGTTGATGTTCACTTGGTCTGCAGCCCATGCTTTGTAAGCTTGTGCTTTCATCTCACGAGCTTCCATATCTTGCTTGTTTACCGTGATTGGGTAAGAAAGAATTTCTGCTGCAAATGTGTAGTTCTCAGCCTTAATTGCTGCTTGTGCAGTCGTAAGGATGTTGTCACGACCGCCCATGATCTCTACGAATGCTTTAGCGCGTTGCTCGTAAGCCATTGGCTCTAGCTGCCATGGATCCGCTTCGAAGAAACCGTTGTAACCTACGTAAATCTGACGCACGGCGTGTGCAACAGTACCGTAGTGTTCACCTAACCAAGGGTGTTCTGCAAGGTGCTTAGGAAGTTTAACTACTTCAACTAGCTCGTCTGGCGTCATACCTTTGTTCATGTAACGGATAGTTTGATCATGAGTGTATTGAATCGCATCACGGTAAGCCGTTAGTACGTCAGCTACTGCTTCTTTACCTTCAACAGGACGACCGTGAGAGTTAATCATGATCTCAGTGTCGAACTTACGCATTACGTCGATGCCCTTGAACCACATTGATGGGTCACGGAATTTAGTACCACGGATGGTGTGAAGGTTAGGGAAGTTCTCACCTTGAAGTACTTCAGCCGCGTGCAGGATTTTCTGGTCTGGGAAGTAAACCACTAACTCATCTTTAGTTTCAGATGGCACGTTCTCGATGTGCATTTTCACGCCAGAAATTTCGATTTCGATGTGGCTTTGGCTTGGTACAAGCAGGTTTGGTTCGATGAACGAGATAGCACCTTGCATGAAGCGTGGACCAAGGCCGTCGTTTACTGTGCCGTGCTCGCCTTCTTCTACGTGCTTAGCACCTGTGTAAGAAGTACGGTGACCAAATAGAGTACCTAGGTTTGAAGACCAGTTAGCCACTGCAGCGGTTAGGCCTTCTTCAGCGATGATTTTTACTTCACCTGATGCCACTTCTTCGCCAGTCACCCACGCACGCACACCAGAGATGTGGTCGATGTGGTTGTGAGAATAAATGATTGCTTTAACCGGCTTGTCGGTGATTTGACGGAACTGTTCTTTAACCGATTGAGCCATTTCTACCGACTCGCCTGGATCAACAATGATGATGCCGTCCGTACCTTCAATCATGACGGGTGTATCTAGACCGAAACCGTAACCAAGATATACGTTGTCATCTACTTTGATGATTGCTTGGTCCATTTTACGACCATGCTTGGTGAGGATTGGGTGAACATGGTCAGACTCAGCAGTGTAAGCTAGAGAATCGCCTGTTTTAGAAACAACTTGAATACGTTCGCCTTTTCCCCAGAACATGTTTGATTTGTGTTCGAATAGAACCTCGCTCTTGTAGCGAGCATCAAGATCAATGTTTTGGTATTGCGCAGCATTTGCCGTCTGAAGTTCTTGGCCGACTTTCGATGTCGCTTCTACAGTTGGCGTTGCAGATGCAAAACCAGAAGCAAGTAGAGTGCTCGCAATAGCAACAGGAAGCGCCATTTTTTTGAATGTATTAGTCATGGTAGTGACCTTATATTTGGATACAGGAATTGGATTTCTTGAGCCAAATGATAGAGGTGGGGGAGGTCGCTATCTACGCGCTAATAATATTTCAATCTATCGTTTTTTCGATGATTTGTTTGATAAACGATTGTATTGGCGATTAATTTTGATCTAAATCAATTAGTAAATGAGCTTGCAACAGATACAAAAATGCCCTGAAATTCAGGGCATTTGTTTTACAATTAGTCGCTAGTTCATGAGTGGCTGTGATACGAGTGAATAACAGCCAAATCATTGAATATTTAGTTGCTTATCAAGAGCTAATCGTTTACCAAGCACCTAAGTATGACTTGTAAGATTGTAGGCGAACCGTTGCTGCACCGATTACATCGATGAAGCCCCAGAACGGATCTGGCTTCTCAGCTGAGATCCAAGCCGCGCCAGTTGAACCAATAGGGATGTTGTAACCTTCTGGTTCAATGATCTCAAGTACGATAGTACGACCTAAACCATTGCCGTTTCTTACCACGTGTTGACCGACGCTTTGTGGCCCCTGAAGTGGAGAAATACTCGACTCACCAGTACCGGCATTAAAGCTGTGTACTTTTGCTCGGAACACGTGACCTGGGTATGCATCAACGAAGAACTCAGCGAAGTCTCCTACTTGAACATAGCCATAAGTTTGGTCTGAAATACGCATCTCAAGAAACTTTTTGCTGGTGTTGTAGAGGTGCATGTTACCCATGACAGAACCTTCAGCAATATTCACTATCGATACCTGACCATCAAACTCAGCTCTAATGGTCTTTTTCTCTTGCGCCCAATTTACTTTTTGTAAATCGGCTTTTAACGACACCAGTTCAGCATGCAGCACTCGAAGATCAGAGTCGTACTTTTCTACGTCACGCATATTGAAAATTTCAGGTGACGTTTCAGCACGCTCTAAGTCGCGATTCATTTGCTTGATCTCTTCTTCTTTCTGAACAATTGAAGACTCGATCTTTGCTTTGTCTGCGGCTGAGTCAATGTCGACGAGTGTGTAAATTACGTCGCCTTCTTTAACCATTTGGTTGTGTTCAACAAGCACTTGGTCGATCTGCTGGCCAAAGATCGGTGACATTACCGCGTGTGGTGCTTTCACTGTGGTTGAGTTGGTTAGATCAACGGGTGCCCACAAGCGAGAGATAACCGCTAATACCGCAAGAATCGTTACGCCGCCAATGGCAGCCCATGTGTAGTTCTTGAAGTTCTTCTTAAGTGCGCCTGTCGCAAACAGTGACCATACAATTAGGATGTATGGAATCATCATCTCTTTCATTATGCGACCTCTTTTTCTGTAGCGGATGGTGTTGTTGGAGTCTTTTCTTCTGAAGCCTGTTCTTTTGAAGATTGCTCTACTGAAGACGGCTCTGTTACCGGTTGTTCAGGTGATACGTGGACTGCGGCTGTCTCTGTATTGGTCGCGTCTTGTTTAGGCTGAACACCACGGCGAATCACATCACTCAGTGATTGACCAATATGTTTCCAGTTCGCCAATGCGATAACCAATGCGATAACCCAGAATGTTTTGCTGATGAAGAGTCCGCAAAGTGACAGTGCAAACACGATTTGAACGTGAGCGCTTTTGTGCTCTTTTGCTTTATGCACACCCAGTTCATGCAACTGCCACATGCCGTAAACACCGGCTAAAACCACAGCAATGGTCACTGAGAACAAGTAACCAGAGAAGGACTCCATCTGGAAGAAGTTCATCATCATTTCATTGGGATGATTGTTGAATTGAGACATGTCGATGTCTTTAGAATGGATTGTGCCTAATGGTGCAAGAGCCCATGCTCCCGCAAACATCACTGCCATAAACAGGCAGAATTTAATCAAGACCATCACAACGGCCCAGATTTTCTGGAAAACGATTTTTATAAAGTTCATATCTCAACCTAAATAAGGAGAGAGAAAGTGCAGCCTTGGTACAAGACTTTTAGAAGACATCTGAAAGAGGTGTTGAACTCACGTAACCGTATAGACCTACTGAGTCAAAAGTACTAGATGACAATTAAAAATCGCTTTGACCACGTAGACAACGCATTCTCGCGAATAGAGTGTTAAAAACACCTGGCGAAATCATTCTTAAGTAACGTCTACCATTGATAGGTTCGTTTGCTGCATTGGGTTTTAAGGCCGTCTTCCGTGATGTGTGCAACACCATCATCTACACATTTTTAGGTTTTCTGTTTAGGTTAAGAATTGATTTGTTGGCGAAATAATAGGAAGTGTAACTGGTGCTATCTACGCATTATTGCGATATTGAATTATCGTAATTACGATGAATTGAGTGGTTGCTTAAACGTGAGGTGGGTTTATTTGAACAGGCTCAAACTCGGCTTATAAAATATGTCTATTTAATAAGCCTGGATCATAGAAGTGGCTATAAAAGTATCAATAAGGCAGGACGGAAATATTGAATACTCCGACCAGTCTAGGGTGAGTTTGGGTGGATTAAGCGTTACTGGCACAGCGAAGAGATTTAGATTCCAATCTGGCGAATGTGGCAGCTATTCGAAAGAATGAGTTGTTCTGACATTTTTGCTCTTTACCATATGATGCTTCCTTCTCAGTTTTGTTTTCTCAATGAGCATCCGTTGTTTCATTCTATCGCTTTTACGATAAGATAATTAAATCTATCGCCAAATGAGCACTGAATCATGAGTAATGACATTCCGAATTTTAACTTATTGGCTGTGTTTTCAGCGGTGATGGAGCAGGGCAGTTTGAGTAAGGCTGCCGATCATTTGAATACCAATCAATCGACGATCAGCACTGCGCTCGGCCGACTGAAAAATGAAATTGGCCAAGAGTTGTTTGTGCGCAGTGGGCGAGGGGTTGTGCCTACTGCTTACTCGCAAAGCTTGTATGAGCAAATCAAAGCGCCAATACACGAGCTCAACGGCGTGTTTCAAGGTATGGCTGGGTTTGATGAAGCGAGTACAGAGCGCAGGTTTGTGGCTTCGGTTCCCGAACATTTAAAGTGGATGTTGCTCGATCGATTTTCTCAGTTATCTAACCAAGGCTTATCTCTTGAGGTGTATGACCAACCAGATAGTGATGATCAAGTCCATGAGGATCTATTAACTCAGAAGTTTGATTTGATGATCGACATTGTGTTGCCTGAGCATTCAAGCATGATGAGCGAAAAGCTCTACGACAGTGAGTTTGTGATTGTTTGCCGAAATGGGCACCCTAGGATCAAAGGTGAGATCACCGAGGCGCAATATCTCAGTGAGCAACATGCGGTTTTAGCCAGAACACGTCGCCAAGTAAGAAGTTTGACTCACTACACTTCGTTAGACTTATCCTCGCGTAAAATTGTAATTCACGGTAGCTCTATGGCCAGTAACCTAATGCTGTGTAGCCAGACTGATTACATCACTGTTGTGCCGCTTTCTATGGCGATCCAGTATCAGGAACGTCTTGGGTTACAGTTGTTCAAACCGCCTTTCGATTATCAGCCTATCTCTCATTACCTCATTTGGTTGAAAAAACAGAACACCGATCCGGCACATAAGTGGTTGAGAGAGCAGATCATCAATACGACTAATGACATGTCTAAATCACTAAACAGTTGGCGCTCCGCTTTCTGATCGTCGCCCTATCTTTTGTTTGCCAAATATCTTCTTAACAAATCACTTGTATTAAGTGAGTTATAATAAAAAATTATCACAATGAGAATTTATGATAATTTCATTTATTTGCTGTCAGCTCGTATATTAACCCTAACAAAGAAGTGGGTAACCTCCACTCACGATTATATCGGCTCAGGTTGCTGGGCTAAAAAGGGCGAAATATGAAATTCCTACACACAATGATCCGAGTTACTGATTTAGACAAGTCTATCGAGTTCTACACCAAGGTATTGGGAATGAAGGAACTTGAACGCCACGAAAACAAAGAGTACCGCTACACATTGGTTTTTGTTGGCTATGAGCAAGGCGGCACGACTATCGAGCTAACGTACAACTGGGATACGAATGAGTACGAGATGGGCAGCGCGTTTGGTCATCTGGCATTGGGTGTAGAAGATATTTACGCAGCATGTGACAAAATCAAATCGCTAGGTGGCAACGTCACTCGCGAAGCGGGTCCAGTGAAAGGCGGCTCAACTCATATCGCTTTTATTACTGACCCAGACGGCTACCAAATCGAACTGATTCAACTAGGTTAATCGAGGATATAACAATGACAAACGCACTATTTCAACCAATTCAACTTGGTAATATCGAGCTTAAAAACCGTATTGTTATGCCACCGATGACGCGTTCTCGCGCAACGCAACCTGGTAATTCAGCAAACGATATGATGGCGGCTTACTACGCTCAGCGTGCTTCTGCAGGTTTGATTATTGCTGAAGGCACACAAATTTCACCTATGGGTCAAGGCTATGCTTGGACTCCGGGTATCTATTCTGATGAGCAGATCGCTGGTTGGAAAAAAGTGACTGATGCCGTACATGAAAAAGAGGGCGTTATCTTCGCTCAACTTTGGCATGTAGGCCGTGTAACACACCCAGACAACATTGGTGGTGAACAGCCAATCTCGTCTTCTGCACTTAAAGCACAAAACGTAAAGGTATTCATCGATAACGGTACTGATGAACCGGGCTTTGTTGATGTGGTTGAACCTCGTGAAATGACGAAACAAGACATCAAAGAGGTGGTTGAACAGTATCGCCAAGCGGCTTTGAATGCGGTTGAAGCAGGCTTTGATGGTATCGAACTTCACGCAGCGAATGGTTACTTAATCAACCAATTCATCGATTCTGAAGCAAACAACCGCACTGACGAATACGGTGGTTCAATTGAAAACCGTTTACGTTTCCTAGGCGAAGTGGTTGAAGCTATGGTTGAAGCGATTGGTGCTGACCGTGTTGGTGTACGCCTTGCTCCGTTCACATCGTTGAATGGTACGGTTGACGCTACACCAGTAGAGACTTACACAGCGGCGGCAGCACTACTTAACCTATACAAAATTGTTTACCTACACATTGCAGAAGTTGATTGGGACGATGCACCTGAAACGCCAAAAGCATTTAAAGCAGCAGTTCGTGAAGCCTACGAGGGTGTCCTTATTTATGCGGGTAAATACGATAGCGAGCGTGGCGAAAAAGCCGTTGCTGAAGGCGTAACTGACATGGTTGGTTTTGGTCGTCCATTCGTTGCGAACCCAGATTTACCAGCTCGTATTCAAAATGGTTACCCACTTGCAGCGCACGATCCAAACACATTGTTCGGTGGTGCTGAAAAAGGTTTAACGGATTACCCAGAATACGCAGGCTAAAAACAGCTGCCTGAAGCAGAGTATTGAGATAGTATCTCGATCCTGTTGAATGTTTATAAAAAGCAACCTTGCAGAGTCGGGTTGCTTTTTTTGTTATTGGACTAAGTAAAATGATGAACGTGAAAGCGATGCGCGGAGAGCTTTACCTTCTATTTGCCACCCTGCTAGCTGGGGTTGGATGGATTGCATCTAAGCTGGTGGTATTGGAAATGCCGGGACCAGTGTTCATTGGTGTGCGTTTTTTAGTGGCGAGTCTTATTCTTCTGCCGTTTTGTATTCATCATATTCGTAAGCTTTCGTTTAAACAGATCTTGTCTCTTTGCGGCGTGGGTTTGTTGCTGTCTGCCTCACTGCAAGTCTGGGTGTATGCAGTGTCGGTGACCGAGACCTTGTCTGAAGGGGCATTCATCATGAGCTTAGCCATGATCATTGCCCCCTTTGTGTCTTGGATTTTGTTTCGAGTTAAACCTAATCGTGCGTTTTGGATGTCTTTCCCTATCGCGATTATCGGCATGCTGTTGCTGACTTTGGGTAACGGCTGGCATGTTGAGCAGAGTCAGATTTATTTCTTACTAGCATCGATGTTGTTGTCTGTTCACTTTGTGATGAACAAGCGTGTGATTACCAATATCAAGCCTATCGCATCAATCTGTGTGCAACTGTTTGTGGTGGGTGTGAGTGGTTTAGCCTTTGCTTCTATGACAGCTCAGCCGGAGTTCGAAATCACCAAAACCTTAGTCTTCTGGTTTATTGTCTCTGCGGTGATCGCAACGTCTATTCGTTACTTGCTACAAACGGTCGGTCAGCACTCCGTGAACATGGAAGTGGCGGCATTGATCATGATTCTTGAGCCTGTGTGGACGCTGCTGTTAAGTGTGAGTGTGCTTGGCGAAAGTGTAGAGATGCAGAAGCTGCTCGGTGGGGCGGTGATCATTGCTTCACTATTTTGCTATATCAAATGGTCGAGACGAAAATAAAACACTCGGCGCAAGGCCGAGTGTGGGTTGTTTTTTAATGCACGCTTAGAAAGCAATAATTTCTAAGCACTAAGCTTGGTAAGCAGTGAACGCGGTAAGATCAGATTGCCGCGACTACTTTCTGAAGTAGCTTGAGCATTTGTTGTTGCTCTTCAGCATCTAACTCGTTCATCAACTCTTTGTTTAAACGAACGGGGATAGGAACGAGTTGTTCTTCAAGTGCTTTTCTGAGCTTTATCAGGCGAGTGTTGAACAAGACTTGTCGAGTGCAGAGCAAGGGTTAAATTCTGCGAATAAGACGTGCAAAGGGTGTCACCGTACTTATCGTTCTCGCTGGTAACTATTCTAACAACGAGCTTTGAATACAGGTGGTAAAGTCGAACCCTTACCACCATAGTCCTATCGCACAGCCTTCTTTTCTTTATGCCATCAATTCGAATGCACTAGGGGCGGGAAAGGACGTGAATGAATTAGTCGCGAATAGTGACTTTTGTAATCACAATATCTTCGCAAGGCACATCTTCGTGTCCCCAGCGAATGGTTGTTGGTGCTTTCGCAATTTTGTTTACCACATCCATACCTGCTGAAACCTTACCGAATACCGCGTAACCCCAGCCAGCATTGGTTGTTGAGGTGTGATCTAGGAAATCGTTGTCATCAAGGTTGATGAAGAACTGCGCCGTTGCAGAATGTGGTGCATCAGTCCGAGCCATTGCCACAGAACCAATCACATTCTTCAAACCACGGTTTGCTTCGTTGACGATTGGGGCGCGAGTTGGTTTTTCTGTCATGTCGATAGTGTGACCACCACCTTGAATCATGAAACCTTCAATAACACGGTGAAATGTCGTGCCTTCGTAGAAACCGTCTTGGCAGTATTTAAGGAAGTTTTTCGACGTTACTGGCGCTTTTTCAAGGTTCAGTTCAATCTCGATATCGCCAAAGTTGGTGGTGAAAGTAATCATAGGGCTACCTAAAGTTGAAGTTTTACTGAGTCGTAATGACGAAAGTGGGTTGCAGTATAGGGAAAATAACAGCGGATACCAGTGATGGTTTTATTGTGGTTGAATTCTCGTCAACCACCAAAATCACGCCTGATATTGTTTAAGGAACATCTCGACACTTGAAGTAATGAGCACTTGCTTGTGTGCAGCATCCGGTGACGGCACATGACCAATGATTTGCGGCCAAAACGCAAAAGACTTAAGCAGACCAATGAACTGCGTGGAGGCGAATTGTGGGTCTAGTTCTACTAAACGACCGTCTGCCAACGCGGCTTTAATCCAGGTTGTAAGTCCACTTTCTGCTTGGGAATATTTTTCCATCGCTTGATGCGCCAGTTCTGCGTTATGGAAATACTCTGAGAACAAAACGCGTGACAGGTCGATGAAGCCTTCAGACTCAAGTAACTCAAGCTCTTGATTGGCTATCGAGGAAAGCTGTTCTTCAAGTGGCAGTTCTGCTTGATATGGGAAATGCGTTGCGGCCAGAGTTTTGCTCCAAATGCTGTCTAGAATCTCATCTAAAAGCAGTTCTTTGCTGGCAAAGTGATTGTATACGGTGCGCTTTGATACTTCTGCGCGACTCGATATTTTATCCATGCTGGTGGCCTTGTAGCCATGCTCAGTAAACTCTGCGATAGCAGCGGCAACGATCGATTCACGTTTTCTTTGGCTCAGCGTTTTTTTTACAGTCATCGGGATACTACTCAATATGTCGCGGTTAGCATTACATACGCTAATTTTACACCAGTAAGTTTACTTTTAGAACACCAATCCGCGTATTGGTAATTCGGTCGAGAGCAACTGAATCGCTTTGCAATGCACGGTGGGTATCATAGAATCGAAAGTGTATTCGAATTTTATTGATATCAACGGAAGAGAATAAACAATCAATGAGTAGTATTTTAGAGTGTATTCGTACAGTTGGACGAGGAGAAAGAGGGCGTAAGCCTTTATCGTTCGAACAAGCCTACCGCATCATGGATGAGTATTTAAGCGGAGAAGTCGGTGACGACCAAATGGCTATGCTACTGATGTTGATTCGTGTGCAGAATGAAACCAATGAAGAGATCGCTGGCTTTGTAAAAGCGTTTCAATCTCGAGTGCCAGATTTAGGCGCTGATATTGATTGGCCGTGTTATGCAGGTAAGCGTAACGATAACGCCAGTGGCAAGCCTTGGAACTTGTTGGCGGCAAAAATCTTAGCTGACAATGGCTATAAAGTGTTAATGCATGGCTATATGGATAAGCCGAGCGGTAGGACGCACGTTGAAAGCCATTTGCAAGATGTCGGTGTGCAAAGTGCTGAGAGCCCTGAACATGCTAAGTCGATTCTTGAACAAGACGGCATTGCTTATTTACCGCTAGCTAACTTTGCGCCCGAAGCACAAACCATGATTGGTTGGAAACACCGCTACGGTTTGAGAACACCAATTAACACGGTAGTTCGAGCATTGAATCCTGGTGGTGGCCGTTTAGGTCTGCGTGGCAGTTTCCATCCTGGCTTTCCACAACTTCATGCGGAAGTTGAGCATGTTATCGGAAATAAATCCCACTCGGTGATTTCATTCAAAGGGATGAACGGTGAGTCGGAATATAATCCTAAAGTTAGCCAAACGGTATGGATGAGCTCTCCTGACAAAGTCGAATCGTTCTACTGGGAAGAGATGATGAACCTAGAGCTGCCACTTCCTAGTCAATGTGTACTTGGCACATCGGCTGAAGATATGGCGCTAATGGCGAATACCGTTGTCGACAGCATGACAGCCATTCTCTTTGCAGAAACGCACGATAAAACTGAGGCATACCAGAAAGCGGTGCGCCTGTGGCATGAGTATTGTGCGCGTTAGATGGTGGTTTGTAATCAATGAGAGAAGGTCAGCGAGCGCTGGCCTTTTTATACTTGATTTCTAGCAAGGGCTTTTCGTGAACACCCAAACAATAAAGCTACTTCACTCGCATCAAGCGATGCATTTTGTCTTCGAACTGAATCTCAATCACCTGTGAGATTTTCATCTTATCAACACGATCAAGCATTCTCGCTTGGTAATCACGTTTTTTCATCCACTCTAGCGGTTCTTTAAAGCCATCTTCATTAATCACAAACGACTGATCGGTAATAGAGTCTTCAAAGATATGAACCACCCAAATGCGTGATTGGAAATCCAATAACTCACTAAAGTAGCTTTTTAACTTAGATAAGGAATTCGTTAGATACGTTTTAGGTGGGGTTTGGGAAGACATAGTAAACCGTATTTGGACAATGAAAATCGGCAAGGGCGCCGTCTGATCATTATAGCCTTTACCCGTTAGGCTTGTCAGGTCGAATTCGGCAGCCATTCACGGCTATTGCGCTTGCTAATGCTTTGCTATTGCTACTGTGGCTGCCAGTTCGTGATTAACCAAATCAGTGTCGGATTCACTATTTAACGAATAGGCCGAAGTCGATCTCTTGTTCTCTTTGATATTTCACCAGCTTCACTTTTAGGTCGTGTTTTGCTGCTAAATCAATGGCTAAGCATGACATGCGTTTTATCTCATCAACGCAGCTTGATATCAGCGGTTTTTCTTGATTATCGATAGTGGCGATGAGTGTGTTTTCTGTGCCGTCGTTACCTGCGTAAATATACGCGTACATGTTGTTGTCGTGTTGCATAAACTTCCTAAAACGGGATTTCTAATTATTAGTGAGGTGAAGATTACAGGGTTTATTTACGCAGGCTAGCTCGGCTAAGTAAGGTTAAGCAAGGGAAAGTAAGGCTTTGTAAGGGCTCTTTTTTTTCTTTTTTCTGGCGTTCGAAAACGTGCTCAACCCTTTGTTTGTCTCACTTTTTTGTCTTGTTAGGTTTTGCCTATCAATAAAATTGTTGAAATCCATTTAGTAAAATCAAGATTTTAGACAACAATTAACTTAACAAGATAGAAAATATATGACGCAAAGTATTTAGGGAGAACGCAATGCATTCTATTAAAGTGAAAGATTACATGACGCAGCAGGTTGTGACATTTACTCCTGATATGCCGTTAAGTCTAGCGTTAGACAAAGTGATGCGTAGCCACCATATGGGTGGGCCCGTAATCGATGATAACGAACAAGTGATTGGCTTCCTTTCAGAGCAGGATTTACTCGAGAAACTTGTGAAGGTCAGTTACTTCTGCCAAGACACACACCTTGTGGGTGACTGTATGTACCAAGAAGTGCTGTCGGTGTCACCTGACTTATCCATTATTGAATTGGCGGACATGATGCAGGTTGGAAAACCTAAAGCATACCCTGTGATCGATAATCGAAAACTGGTGGGTATTATCACCAGAACTGATGTTTTGAGAGCAATTGGCAAGAACTTGGAAGAATGCTTCAAACATCAGGTATAGTAGCGTGTTAAGAACGATTATTTTTCTCAATACTCTCAATTGAAAAAAGGCGCACTAGCGCCTTTTTTCTGTATAGCGCTTTTCTTGGTCGATCCTTTCTTTTTGGATCCCTAGCCAGTTGAACAGCTGATTAGGCTTTAGCTCTTGGGTATTCCAACTTTTGGAGGTTTCATGTCAAATCAAACGGCAAAGTTTGTTGAAGGTTCAACGATGCGCCACATATTGGTGATGTCGGGGGCTGGCTCTGTCGGTTTGATGGCGTTATTTGTGGTCGATCTGCTCGACATGCTGTTTATCAGTATGCTCGGACAGGTTGAATTGGCTGCTGCGGTAGGCTTTGCAGGTACGCTGACTTTCTTTTCTACCTCCGTTTCTATCGGTACTTCCATTGCCATGGGCGCATTAGTGTCCAAAGCCATCGGCTCTAAGAATCAAGAGCACGCTCGAAACCTAAGCACCAGTATCATGCTGACTGCGTTTGTTATCAGTTCAACCATAACTGCAATTATGTTCGCTTATATTCCAGAGCTGCTAGCCGCGATAGGCGCCAAAGGCATTGCAGCCGAACGCGCTCAAGCTTACCTACAGATTTTGCTACCTAGTGGTCCATTTTTGGCGTTAGCGATGGCAGCGGGTGCGGGCTTAAGAGCGGCAGGTGATGCTAAGCGTTCGATGTGGGCAACTTTGTCTGGCGGCATTGTTAACGCGATTCTCGATCCTCTGTTTATTTTTGGTTTTGGTTGGAACATCGAAGGGGCGGCTATCGCTTCGGTTGTCGCTCGTTTCTCGGTGCTATTCTTTTCGCTTTATCCTCTTATTCGCAGCCATCAGCTGGTAGCTCCGCCTTCTTTTGTGCAATGGCGCATTAATATTCGACCAATATTGGCGATTGCGCTGCCTGCGATTATCACCAATACCGCAACGCCTATCGGTAATGCGATTGTAACAACGGGTATCGCACAATATGGTGAGGATTTTGTCGCGGGCTTTGCCGTGATAGGTCGTCTGACGCCAGTTTGTTTTGCGGTTATCTTTGCCTTGTCTGGCGCTGTGGGGCCAATCATTGGTCAGAACTTTG
The DNA here is from genome assembly GCF_041467715.1 of Vibrio sp. 10N.247.311.14. NCBI lineage: Bacteria > Pseudomonadati > Pseudomonadota > Gammaproteobacteria > Vibrionales > Vibrionaceae > Vibrio > Vibrio sp. 10N.247.311.14. The sequence goes on along the minus strand of NZ_JBFSVE010000038.1, from coordinate 36,012 downwards.
GTGCTGAACGCATGGACCGAGTAAAAGAAACGCTCAATAACTCATTGCTGGTTACTACGGCATACACCATCGCTGTTTGTATTCTGTTGTACTTCGTTCAAGGTTATGTCATTCAAGGCTTTAGCTTACAAGGTGATGCAGCAATCATTGTGGCGGCTTTCTGTACCTATGTGGCGTTAACCTTCACCTTTAACGGTGCACTATTTGTTGCCAACACGTCTTTCAACAACCTAGGTAAACCGCTTTACTCGACAGCATTGAATTTGGGCAAAGCCACGTTAGGTACTCTGCCGTTCGTATATCTAGGTTCGCAATGGTATGGCGCTTTGGGTGTTCTTTATGGTCAAGCTTTGGGTAATGTTCTGTTCGGAATTTTAGGTATCTTGGTGCTTCGACATCATATCGCTGAACTGATGCAAGGATCTCAAGTTGATCCAGTGGAAGACGATGTGTCGATTGTCAGCCTAAACACACAGCCATTCTGTTCACACGATGCGGTGCTTATTGATGATGTATCGGCGAACCGTGAAGAGTGTGCGGAGCTTAAATCTCAGTAAGCCATCGGCGCTGGCATAATATTTTTGTTTTCTTGAAAACTTCTTCTTGACCTTGGAGTAGCCTCCAAGGTTTATACTTTTGATGAACTTAAGGTTCTGTTGCTCGTGAGTTAGCAACAACCTCAAGGCTTTTGAGTATTAAGGAGATACATTATGTGCGCAAAACATGCAGCGTGCCGCTCAGCAAAAGTGGACGTTCAACCTCAAGCGGCAGGAGCAAGTTGCTCTAGCCCTAAAATTTCAAGCATCACAGCAGCAGGCACTTCATCTGGTTGTTGTAGCTCTTCTGCTGCTCCGTCATCGTCTGGAGATGATTGTTGTAGCTCGTCGGACAGTGGAGAAGAAGACAGTCAGTCCTCAACTTTATCTCTCGATGCCAAATTTTCGAAAAGTTGGCTGGTTGCCGGAATGGACTGCCCAGCTTGTGCAAGAAAAATAGAAAACGCGATCAGCAATATTGACGGTGTTATTCAAGCGAAGGTTCTCTTTGCTACCGAAAAGCTGGTTGTGAAATTCGATAATGAAAGCATTGCTGACACCATTGAACAGGTCTCTATCAAAACGGGTTTCCCTCTTACGGAAGTCGGTTCAAAGAAAGAAAAACAACAACCTGAGACTTTTTGGCAAGCTTATATCCAACCTAATTTACAGATTATCGCGATTGCAGCGGCAATGCTGTTTGCGGCGCTTCTGAAAAGTACCTCTCCTCAATTAAGCGAAGGCTTGTTTACGGTAACTTGTCTGCTTGGTTTATATCCGGTGGCGAAGAAAGCGGTTCAGCTGGCGCGTTCAGGTACACCGTTTGCTATTGAAACCTTAATGAGTGTTGCCGCGCTGGGTGCTTTGTACCTTGGCGAAACTGCGGAAGCAGCGATGGTTCTATTGTTGTTCTTGATTGGTGAGCGCTTAGAAGCGTTTGCTTCATCAAGAGCAAGAAGTGGCGTTCAAGCGCTAATGGCATTGGTACCAGAAAACGCGACTAAGATCATCAACGGCGAGCGTGTAGAAGTAGCAGTCAGTGAACTGGTTCCAGGTGATGTGATTGAAGTGGCCGCGGGCTCTCGTTTACCTGCTGACGGCCAATTGATTACAGACGCGGCAAGCTTTGATGAAAGTGCGTTAACCGGTGAATCTGTTCCTGTTGAACACATCGAAGGCAATAGCATCATGGCTGGCGCTGTGGTGGTCGATAAAGTGGTTCGTATCACCATCACTTCAAAACAGGGTGAGAACGCGATCGATCGCATTCTTCATCTGATTGAAGAAGCAGAGTCTCGTAAAGCACCACTAGAGCGATTCCTCGATAAGTTCAGCCGTTGGTACACACCGTTAATGATGGTAGTGGCTCTGTTGGTCATCATCACACCACCATTGTTGTTTGCGCAGCCATGGGAAACATGGGTTTACCGTGGCCTAGCGCTATTGTTGATTGCTTGTCCGTGTGCCTTGGTTATCTCGACTCCTGCAGCGATTACCTCTGGCTTAGCAGCAGCAGCGAAACGTGGCGCGCTCATTAAAGGCGGCGCAGCGCTAGAGCAGCTTGGTAAAATCCAAACCATCGCCTTCGATAAGACAGGCACACTGACCGAAGGTAAGCCTCAGGTTACGGATATTCAACCTCTATCGGGGTGGCAACAAGACGCGATGCTGCGTGTGGTTGGGGCGATTGAAGTTGGCTCTACTCACCCGTTGGCGCAGTCACTTGTCGCTAAAGTAAAAGACCTGAATATTGAGATTCCTGAATCACACAACAAGAAAGCGTTGATTGGTAGTGGTGTTGAAGGGGATGTTGATGGTGTTAGGTATCAGGTTCTGTCACCGTCTAAAGTCACGTTCGAACTTGGTGCCGATGTGGTTTCTCAGGTAGAAGCATTAGAAGGTGAGGGCAAGACGGTTGTGGTTGCTCTTGAGGTTAAAGATCAAGAAGAATCAACAGAGCAAGCTACGACGGTGATTGGTCTGATTGCTTGGCAAGATACGTTACGCAGTGACGCTAAGCTTGCGATTGAACGACTTAATGAATTAGGTATTCAATCTATCATGTTGACCGGCGATAATCCGCGCAGTGCAGCAGCGATCAGTAGCAAGATTGGTATGCAGTACAAGGCAAGCCTATTGCCAAGCGACAAGGTATCTTACGTTGAGGAGTTATCTCAACAGTCGCACGTGGCGATGGTCGGTGATGGCATTAATGATGCACCAGCAATGAAAACGGCGAATGTCGGCATCGCAATGGGTGGTGGTACGGATGTCGCTTTGGAAACGGCGGATTCAGCACTGACTCATAACCGTTTAACTGAGCTGCCAGCGATGATTGAACTGTCGCAAGCGACCATGAACAACATCCGTCAAAACGTAGCCCTTGCGCTTGGTTTGAAGGTCGTATTCTTGGTGACAAGCTTGTTAGGTATTACCGGTTTGTGGGTGGCAGTTTTAGCGGATAGTGGTGCAACTGCATTGGTGACATTGAACGCATTGCGTCTGCTTCGATTTAAATCTAAAGCGGACTAAATCGAGCTCACCGACATAGAGCATTCTTAATATAAAAGCGCCTTTAGCGGTAATACGTTAAAGGCGCTTTTTGTCTCATTAGTATGCAACATAGGCGTGCGGATTGCTTATTTTTGTGATGCCAATCGGTTTTTTGTGAAACTAGAATTATTGTTGCGATCATTCATGTGACATGTGTCACTTCATTTTGTAATGAGCTTGGTTAGAGTGTGTTCGTACCCCACGAATTTACTATGAGCTTAAATAAGGGTAAAAAGCCCAATAAGCCAAAAGGAGCGAACTATGTCTCAAGCTGTTTTCCACTTAGGTGTTACTGAAGCAGATCTTAACGGTGCTACTCTTGCGATCATCCCTGGTGATCCTGCTCGTGTGCAAAAAATTGCAGAAGAGATGGAGAACCCAGTATTCCTTGCTAGTCACCGTGAATACACGCTTTACCGCGCAGAGCTAGACGGCAAACCAGTTGTTGTATGTTCAACAGGTATTGGTGGTCCATCGACTTCTATCGCAGTTGAAGAGCTTGCTCAACTTGGTGTTCGCACTTTCCTACGTGTTGGTACGACTGGTGCTATCCAACCTCACGTAAACGTGGGTGACATGATTGTTTCTACAGGTTCTGTTCGTCTAGACGGCGCTAGCCTACACTTTGCTCCTATGGAGTTCCCAGCAGTGGCTGACTTTGAAGTTGCAACAGCAATGAAAGCGGCAGTTGATGAATCAGGTGCAACAGTTCACATGGGCGTAACGGCATCAAGCGATACGTTCTACCCAGGTCAAGAGCGTTACGACACGTTCTCTGGTCGCGTTGTTAAGCGCTTCCAAGGCTCTATGCAAGAATGGCAAGACATGGGCGTTCTAAACTTCGAGATGGAATCTGCAACACTGCTAACTATGTGTGCAAGTTCTGGTCTGAAAGCAGGTTGTGTTGCTGGTGTAATCATCAACCGTACTCAAAAAGAGACGCCTGATCACGACACTCTAAAAGTAACAGAAGCACGTTCAATCAAAGTGGTTGTAGAAGCCGCTCGTAAAATGCTTTAAGTCTTAAAGTGCTCTGAGTTTTAGAGAGCATTAAGTCTTCAAGTGACATTAAATTTTGAAAATGGCCGCATCGTATGATGCGGCCATTTTTTTGTGCCGTCTGAAAGTAATCAATAGAGAAAACAGACAACAAAAAAGGCGAGTGATTTAATCGTCATTCGCCTTTTTAACAATCTGCTTAAGAGCATTGAGTTCTCATGAGCTTATTGGTTTTTAGCACTCTAGATCTTCACTGCCACCCGCAGCTGTAAACCATGCCGTTAGGTGTGTTTTAAGATCTTTCAATTCGTCAGGGCCAATCAATGCAAGGCCAAGATCTTCAGCTCGTGTGATGTCGTTATGGCGAAGAGGGCGGAAGCTCACTAACATTGCACGTGCTTGTAGGCCACCTAGCAGGTCTCTAAGCGATTCCAGTTTGTACAAGGTGTCATCACCATCATCACGCATGCCTTTGGTCTTACATTCGATGATGTGCAGCTTATTGTTCACCACAGAGGCAACATCAAGCTCGTTACGAACCTCACGTTCACCCAGTTGACGGTATACCTGAACATTCAAAGAACGGTCTTGAATGGTCGGCATGTCATCTTGGATCTGCTTAACTGTGCTGTGAACCAATGTTTCAAGCCATTCACCGTTTGAGAAGCGGCGCGCGTCTTCGTTGGCAAAGGTCAAAATACCATTGTCGTAAGTCGCAATTTTAGCTTCAACCAAATCGCTCAACAGCATGTTGAGCTCGCGATAGCCTTGTTGCTTCTCAGATAGACCTACATCAAGTTTTTGTTCTTTACGGCAGGTCGTTGCTAGGTAGTTCAATGTCGCAAGGCCAGGGCCTAGTTCGAGTGCGTTACTTGCCCAACGTTCACCCAGTTCATAAAGTTTCTGATCCAGTTGCGGAGACAGCTGAACATCGCTGAATTCACCGCGAGCACCGAACACAGTCAGGTAGTCGTCGATGGTGATGCGGTCTTGAACTTGTGCATCTTCTTTACCATTTGGGTACAACCAACACAGCTTGTCACTGTTTGGTTCAACCACGAAGATTGGCCAGTGGTAAGTACGGAATACTTCGTACACAGAAAGTAGGCGGTGACGAAGGCCACAACTTGCGTTGAGCTTCACTTCTTGACCGCGTGCTTTGAGGTCTTCGGCAAGGGTTTGGATAGATTCTTTAATGACGGACGTATTTACGATGGTCGGAATTTCGAAAAACTCACTCGTAATGTCGCGCTTATGCAAAACGCTGTCTAAACGTTTGTACATACTGACTTGATTCTTGTCGCCGATAAACACGATGTGGGTGCTGACCGTTCGGTTATCAAGTAATGGGGTGAGCAAGCGAATGGGGTCTTGATCGATAATGCCAACATGAACAGCCATATAAATTCCTTAATAGCGGCTCGCTCATAAAGGTGAAAGAAAAAACGGGAAGCAGCAAGCCTTAATAATCATATAATGACAAAGCTCATAAAAAACAAGGGCAACCCTTGATAAAAGTTGCCCTAGCTCAATTAGTTACCACTATTGGGTAAGAAGTCTCAACAATCTCACTAAATATCTATCGATTCTTCATTTATCTATAGTTTGAATTGATGTACTAAATCACCTTGCTGATTCGCCAAAATTGTTAGGTTTTGGCTGGCTTCTGCAATTGAAGACATCGCTTGGTAACTCTTATCTGCGATATGGTTGATGTCTTCGATGTTGCGTGCAATATCACCAGACGTTTCACTCTGCTCAGCGGCTGCTTGAGAGATGTGTGTACTCATGTGGCTGATCTCTAGAATCAAGGCTTGGATCTCTTCCATCGCACTGTTTGCACTTGAAGCTTGTTGAACCGACATGTCCATATCGCTCATACAGCTTTCAATAACGTTGCTTGCCGTTTTCGAGCTTGATTGCAGATTGCTGATCATAGTCTCGATTTCAGAGGTTGATTGAGTGGTCTTCTGTGCTAGCACTCGTACTTCATCGGCAACGACTGCAAAACCACGACCTTGTTCACCTGCACGCGCTGCTTCGATTGCCGCATTAAGTGCAAGTAGGTTGGTCTGTTCAGCAATACCACGAATAACGTCAAGGATTGAACCAATCTGGCTACTCATCTGTTGTAGCTCGCCTACAGCGCCCACTGATTCAGTAAGGCGAACTTCAAGCTGATTAATGGTGCTGATGTTGGTGTTCATGATCTGACGACCAGACTCAGAAGCCGATTCTACTTGTTGAACCATGGTGAGTGAGCTTTGCGCGCTGTTCGCCACTTCTTGTACAGAATGAGACATCTCTGTCATTGCGGTCGCAACAGTCGCGGTTTGCTCACGTTGGCTGTTCAATTGAGCCTGCGTTTCAGATGACGTCTTCTGGTTGACGCTTGCAGTCTTAGTTAAGTCATCTGAAGCATCATTCAACTTCACAAGGATATTGTGCAGGTTGTCAGCCAAGGTGTTGATGTGACGGCTCACGCGGCTGAATTCGTTGTCGTAGCGAATATCGATACGCTGAGTCATATCACCTTCAGTTAGACCTTCTAATGTACCGAGGATGCGAGTTAATGGCTCTCGTACGCTGTGTGCAATGTGGTAACCAATCGCAGCAGCGAACACAGTCACAACAATGCCAATGGCAATCGCGTTGAATAGGCCTTTGTCGTAGATGCTGCTTGCGTCAGCGAGTGATGAGTTAAGTTGCTCTTCAGCGGTCACGTTGAATGAGTCCAAAACAGCCATCGCTTGGTCAACTTCTAGAGCTAGGTTAGCGATGTTCACGTACAACGCTTGTTTGGCTTGTAGGTAGTTATTGTGTTTGTCTAGTACGCCACCTTTCTGACCAACGTCTTTGGTGAACTTCTGAACCGACTCATCGAAGACATTTTTAAGTGCTGGTAGTTGTGTTGATAGACCTCGATAAGCGTAGTTAAGATGAGTAACGGCCTTTTTGTTTTGGTTAAGGGCTTTTTGAACGAAGGCAACATCAGAGCTAGCAAGTGCATCAGAGGTAATAACTTCTGCGTTTTGCAGTTTGATGAAGTAGCTCTTTGCCATCACTTTTACAGAGATGCTTTTTTGGTCGGCAACGTACTCTTTCATACCAACGGTTAATTCTGAATGTAAGCGTTGGAAGTCACGAGACGCTTTTTGTACTTGTTCTTGTGCTTCGAACATCGCGACGTAGTTGTTCATCGCTTCGTCAGCTTCGGCGAAGTAGCGTTCTTCCATTGCTCTTAATTGCGCGATACGTTCAACAAGTGAAGCATTGTTTTGGCTTGCCGCTTCTAAACTACCGAGAACTTCTGAAAACGAGTTTTGTGATGCAGCAAATTCTGTACGCATTGCAGACATGCGTTCAGCGTTTTGTGTGGTTAAGAAATCTTTGAATGACTTATCAGCAGAAAGCAATTGAACACTCGTTTGATTTGAAAGCGCGACAAGTGGTAATGAGGTTTCTGAGACACTCTCAAAATTGCTGTGTATCTGATTCATGCTGTTCATCATGATGGTTATCGTGACTGCGAACATGATGATGATCAGTGCGAAACCAGCGTACATACGCTTGATCACAGATCCCTTCATGGCTTTCTCCCTAAATAAAAATGCAGACCTAATGTCAGGTCAAAGTAAAACTAACAAAATTATCAGCATTCTATTGAGCTCGGCTTACGCATTTTATGACGCACACGTCAAAAATAGCGCTCAGTTATAACCAACATGCCATTCTTGAGAGCTAAGGCTCGTTTTCTTTGATTTGAACGGTGTTTTTTATTATGCTTTAAAGCAGATTTATTGTGGTTTGATGCGGCATAGCGCATACTCAAAGCATTAAAAAATAAATGTTTTATCGGAGAGAAACATGGCTGAAGAAACCATTTTTACTAAGATCATCAACAAAGAAATCCCAGCAGATCTACTATACCAAGACGATTTAGTAACCGCATTTCGCGATATTAACCCTCGCGCGCCAAGCCATATCCTAATCATCCCAAACAAGCTGATTCCGACAACTAACGATGTTGAAGTCCAAGATGAAGCGATGATGGGGCGCATGTTTACTGTTGCTCGCAAGTTAGCAAAAGAAGAGGGCATTGCAGAAGATGGCTATCGTCTTATCGTGAACTGTAACTCTCACGGTGGCCAAGAGGTTTATCATATTCACATGCACTTGGTTGGCGGCCGTCCACTTGGCCCCCTATTAATGAGCTAATAAAAAGTTAATGAGCTAATGAAAAGCTAACGAGTTAATGAGCTAGTTTAAACGCGCTCATTAGTGGGTTAACACAAGTAGTTAGTTGGAAAATTTGTAGTTTGTATGCCAACTTTAAGTTCTATCTGTTGTCTGAACATCGGCATCGCCTAGGCAGAGGCTAAATCAGTAGGGTTTCAACTGGCTTGAGATCCTTTTTACAACGCGTTTCGTTTTGATAATGAGACCATTAAAGGTCAGCAGACCCTAATAAAGTAGGCATTTTAAACATGCACGGAGACGATAAGTGAAGCAACAGTTTAGATTCGCTTCCATTGCCCTGTTATCGGCGTTGACCGTAGGTTGTGCGAGTATGTCTGCAGGAAGCCTGTTCAGTCATTACAGCGCACAAAACAAAGCGATCTACCAAGCCGTTAAATCTGGAGATTATTCAGAGGCTCAGCAAGAGCTACCAGATTACGCGGCAGGCGACATCCTTGATAACTTTGAAAGAGGCAGAATTAATCTGCTGGATCAAAAATACCCTGAGAGTAAGGCTTCGTTTGAAGTGGCTGATCAGGCGGTTACTGAGCAGCAACGCAAAGCCGTGATCTCAATCTCAGACAGTGCAACCAGTGTGGGTGCGTTAGCTGTGAATGACAATATTACCGAGTATGTGCCAGCCGATTACGAGTTGGGCTTTCTTCATCTGTATCTCGGTTTAAATTACCTCAAGAAAAACGATTTAGAAGGTGCGGTGATCGAAATGCGTCGCGCCAACCAAGTTCAAGAACAAGCGAAGAAGCAACGCGAGGCTGAGTTAGACAAAGCAGCCAGCGATGCGAAGAAGCAAGGCTTGTCTGCCAATGTGGGTAGCATCCTTGCCAATTACCCTGATGCGGGTAAGAAACTGCAGTCAGTACAGAATGCGTATCTGATGTTCTTGTCTGGTCTGCTTTATGAAGCGTCAAATGATTTAAACAGCGCCTACGTTGACTATCGTCGTGCTTTGGCTGTGATGCCAGATAACCAAGAAATCATCGATAGAACCATGGCAACAGCCGCTCGTTTAGGGATGCGACAAGATTTAGCAACATTAGAAAAACGCTATAAGCAATCTTCTAAACTTAGTGCAGGTGAAGGGCGAGTGATTGTTCTTCAAGAGCAGAGCGCTGTGCAAGCTATGGACAGTTGGCGACTGGATTTGCCTGTTTATGACAGTCGCGATCAGGGGGCAATATACTCTCTTGCGCTGCCATATTACCCAAGTCAAAACGTAGAGCGTTTTTCTGCCTTGCGAATCAGCGGACAGCCGCTACAAGAACATTTGATCACTGATGTAAACGCGATGGCGCAGAACGATCTATCGGAACGTATGACAAGCATTGTTATTCGCCAAGCGCTACGTGTAGTCGCGAAAGATCGCATTCGAAAAGAAGCAACCAAAGGCGATGATGTCGGTAATATTCTGTTCAACGTGTGGAACACACTGACAGAGCAACCAGACACTCGCAGTTGGCAATCATTACCTGCAGAGATTAAGAGCAGTACGTTTGTAGCAAATAGCGGTCAATATACGTTAGAAGCGGGCGCTAAAACGTATGACTTTGATATTCGAGAAGGGCAGACCACCTTGGTTTGGATTTCTCGACAAGGGAATAACGCAACAATGTGGCATAAACAGCTAGGGAGGCTGTAATGAAAAAGTGGTTAGTGAGCTTAGCAGCGGTTATGGCTCTAGCTGGTTGTGCTGATAATACAGCTGGCGTAAGGGTCGATAGTCTGACTCAGAACGTTTTCTTTGGTGACAAGGTATTGGGTAGCCGTTTACAGGTTGAAGATATTCGCACCGATCTGGTCGACGGTCATACGCGAGGAATCGTTCGTTTAAACAGTAACTATAAAGGCGATCAACATATTCTTTATCGTTTTTACTGGTACGACGATGCCGGGCTTGAGGTCAACCTTAAACAAGGTCCTTGGAAGCAAGCGATTGTTCGTGGTTTTGAAAGTATTTCGTTGTCGGAAGTGTCGGTAAACCCGAAAGCGACTCAGTTCAGAGTCCAGTTCCGAGAGCAGTAAGTTAGATTAAACGGGTCTCATGATTCGTAAATACAAGAATTTAAGAGTGTGGGTAACCCCGCTCAGTGATAAGTTGAGGAAACAAAATGAAAAAGAGTGTCATTGCGCTACTAGGTTTAGCGGTTATTTTAGGCGGTTGTTCAAACAAGGTAAGCTACGGTGATGCACAAGCAGTAGAAACCACGACAATCGATTTCGGTTCAACTGACCTTCAAACGATTGCGGGTGAAATGGTCGATAGCATGATGGCGTCTGGTTCTGTGTCTTACATTACTCGTGAACAGCGTCCAATCGTGTTTGTAGAGCGAATCAAGAACAAAACAAGTGAGCACATCGATACTGAGTCAATCACTGACACTATCAGTACTAAGATGCTGAACTCTGGTAAGTTCCGTTTCGTTGATATGGACCGTGTAGAGTCTGTTCGTGACCAATTGAACTTCCAAAACAACGATGAGCTTGTAAACCAAAGTTCAGCGATTCAATTCGGTAAAATGGTTGGTGCTCAGTACATGCTGTACGGCAACCTATCAAGCATCGTTAAGAAAGCGGGTAGCGATGAAGACGTATACTACAAAATGACGATGCGTCTAATGGATCTTGAGTCTGGCTTGATTGAATGGGCTGACGAGACTGAAATCCGTAAGCAACAATCTAAGAGCCTACTAGGCCTTTAATTTCGCTTACTTGCCAACTATGCGCAGCCGGATTTGACAATGTCTAGTATTGGCAGCGCTTAATCTTGACAGCGTATAGCGTGGTCACACGCCAATGCAGTGCATGATGTGCTGTTTATGAAGAGACACTGGCTTTTGGTCAGTGTCTTTTTTGTAGGGAATGAAGACGTTTATAGGGAGTAAATATGGCAATTTTTTCTTGGTCTGAGGCTAAGCTTCTTGATACCAGTTTGAGTTCGCTTGACGGTTACTTTTCTGAGCCTCCAGTTAGAGCACAGACATTAACAGGCGGTTTGACCAATCGATGTTGGAAGTTGGTCGATGCCGATGGTACTGCGTATGTTTGGCGGCCAACCACACCTATCACCAAAGCGTTCTTCATTTCTCGCCATGAAGAGTACCAAGTGCTGTCTGCCATTGAGCGACTCGGTATCGGGCCAAGCCCAATGGTAGTGAATGAGCAGGGGTTACTGGTTGAGTGGATTGCGGGTGAGACACTTTACGAAGATCTAGAACTCGATGACCTGTTGAAAACGCTGATCTCTGTTCATCTGGTTAATACTGCGCGATTACCACTGCAACCATTCAGTTTCACGGCGCGAGTCGACCATTACTGGCTGCAGCTTGATGCGATTCATAAGACCGAAGCCTGCACTAAGATTTATCAAGAGTGGCGCGTGGCTCCGAGTATTACCAATGTTGACCTGTCTTTGTGCCATTTTGACTTAGGTGGTTATAACCTAGTGAGAAACAGTGACTGCATTAAGATTATTGATTGGGAATACGCTGCGCTCGCAGACCCTAGGCTCGATTTGACATTAACCATTGCGGTTGCTGGCGCGCCAGTCACAGAAGCGGTTGAGAAGTACTGTCAGCTGCGAGGAATCCATGATGTTCAGCCTTGGCTTGATGGTGTAGAAGCATGGTTACCAAGAAGCCAGATGATGGCGATGCTATGGTATTTACTTGCTCATCAGCTTTGGGGCGATGAAAGTTATCTGCGTGAAGCGGAGGCTCTGAGTCACACTTTATGTAGCTAGGATCACGTTTAGGAAGTGAAAAATATAATTTCTCAGCTGTTACCTTTAAAACCTTGTTTTTCGTGTTAGATTGATCAAAACGTACCAATATTCAACGGGGGAGGTACAATGATTATCTATCTACATGGCTTCGACTCAACAAGCCCGGGCAATCACGAAAAAATACTGCAGTTGCAATTCATTGATGATGACGTTCGTTTCATCAACTACAGTACTTTGCATCCAAAACACGATATGCAGCATCTGCTAAAAGAAGTGCATAAGGTGATAGAGCAATCCGATGATCCGCATCCCATTATTTGTGGTGTAGGTTTAGGTGGTTTTTGGTCTGAGCGTATTGGTTTCTTATGTGGGATTAAGCAGGTGGTGTTCAACCCTAATCTGCACCCTGAGAACAACATGGTAGGTCGAATTGACCGTCCAGAAGAGTACGAAGACATCGCAACTAAATGTGTTGCTCAGTACCGTATGAAAAACAAAGGACGCTGTTTAGTGGTGCTTTCTCGTGAAGATGAAATTCACGACAATACCAAAACAGCTGCCGCGCTAGAAGATTACTATGATGTAATCTGGGATGAGAAAGAGAGTCATAAATTCAAAAAGATCTCTCAACATCTTCAAGCAATGAAAGCGTTCAAAAACGCTTAATCAATCCAGATGTTTTATAAAAGCAGTGCTCAATGAGTGCTGCTTTTTCACATCTGAATCTTAGAGATTGGTATTGATAAAGTAGTTGTATATGTTTTATCGGTCGGTTTGTGCATTTATAGATCAGTTTGCGCAAACGTTAACTAATTAGTCGCGAATCCTCATTGAGGGTAAGGATTTTTTTGTTGCGGTCATCTTTTTGCTATATATAATGTTCCCAAGCAAAATATTTTGACAAATATCAAAAAAAATTGAGAGCGAGTGAAAAAACTTGCCCATAATTTGTGTTCTGCCTCTCAGGTAGTCACCTTTTATATCCACGTGAGCAAAGCAACAAACCATTATTTGTTGTTTGTAACCCCTCTAACTACTCGGTGAGCTGTCGTTATTCTTTTTCGCGGTAACCCAATTTGTAACAGCCTTCGCATTCAAGGCCGAGTAGATACATAGAATTTATCGGTTGGAGTAATCGAGCCGAACCCCATTTATTCATTTTGTAGAGGATTGTCATTGTGACAAAAATTATCGTAGTAGGCGGCGGTGCTGGTGGTTTAGAACTAGCAACTAAGCTAGGCCGCACTTTAGGTCGTAAGAAACGTGCCCAGATTACTCTGGTAGACCGTAAAGCAAGCCACCTATGGAAACCATTACTTCATGAAGTAGCAACGGGCTCACTGGATGAAGGTGTTGATGCATTAAGCTACCGTGCGCACGCAAAAAACCATTACTTCGATTTCCAAATGGGCAGCCTGAACGACATCGATCGTGAGCGTAAAGTGATTGCACTAAGCGAGCTTACAGACGAGCACGGTGAACTGCTGATGCCAAGCCGTGAACTTGAATACGATATTCTAGTGATGGCGCTAGGCTCAACGTCAAACGACTTCAACACTCCAGGCGTTCGTGACAACTGTATTTTCCTTGATAGCCCAGAGCAAGCACACCGTTTCCGTACAGAAATGAACAATCAGTTCTTAAAGCTTCACGCTAAGAACGGTCAAGGCACGGTAGACATCGCGATTGTTGGTGCTGGTGCAACTGGTGTAGAGCTTTCTGCAGAGCTACACAACGCCGTTAAAGAACTTCGTACTTACGGCTTCGGCGACCTAGATTCAAGCAAGCTGAACGTAAACCTAGTTGAAGCGGGTGAGCGTATTCTTCCAGCTCTACCTCCTCGTATTTCAAGTGCAGCACACTCTGAGCTAACCAAGCTTGGTGTGAACGTTCGTACGAATACGATGGTGACTCAGGCGGATTCTGACGGCCTAACAACCAAAGATGGTGACAAGATCCCAGCTCAAATCATGGTATGGGCAGCAGGTATCAAAGCACCAGATTTCATGAAAGATATCGGTGGTCTTGAAACCAACCGTATCAACCAGTTGGTTGTGAAGAACACGCTGCAAACAACACTGGATGACAACATCTTTGCAATCGGTGACTTGGCGCAATGTACACAAGCAGACGGTTCATTCGTTCCGCCACGTGCACAAGCGGCTCACCAAATGGCAAGCTGTGCATTCAGCAACATCATTGCTAAGTTGAACGGTCGTGACCTGAAAGACTACATCTACAAAGACAAAGGCTCGCTAGTTTCACTTAGCCGTTTCTCTACGGTAGGTAGTTTGATGGGTAACCTGACGAAAGGCTCGATGATGGTCGAAGGTCGTATTGCTCGTGTGGTTTACATCTCTTTGTACCGCATGCACCAGATGGCACTTCACGGCTTAATCAAAACATCACTGATGATGCTGGTTGGTCGTATTAACCGTGTACTTCGTCCAAACCTAAAGCTTCACTAATCAGGTAAGCCTTCTCAGAGCATTACGCTGATAATAAAAAAGAGCTCTTCGGAGCTCTTTTTTGATCGTGTCGATTATGGATTATCGCAGGTGTTGAACTCATTTCTGCTGTTAAGACGTTGGAGGTAGCACAGAATAAACCACGCCATCTTTCGGCTTACCGTTAAACAGAAATCGATTCTGGGCAATGGTTTCTCACTCAGCGCCACACTTCTCGATCAACTTTTGGCTGGGTAGGTTCTCGGTATCGCAGACAATCTCCAAACGCGTTAACTTGAGTTGCGCGAAACAAAATTCAAATAGGGCGAACATCGCTTCTTTGGCGATGCCTCTCCTTTGAAAGTCATCACCGACCCAATAACCTAAACTCGCCATATTAAAGGTGTGGTAAAGCTCATTAATGGCAACCATACCGACTAACTTATCGCTTTTTCGTTCAAAGATGCCAAAGCCAAACGCATCGGCTTTCACCCAGTTCAGGCGAGTTGCCAGAATAAATTTCTCGGCCTCGACGATAGAAAACTCTTTATGACACCAGTCGACCCATGGCAGCAAGCTAGGGGAGGACTTAACCAGCTGAGAAAATTCTTGAGCATCTGAGGCCTCAATGATTTTAAGGCTAAGATTTTGTGTGTTGATCTGAAATTCAGGGCTCATAGAGCGTACCAAGTAACGTGTAAGTACTGAGCAAAGAGAGTCAGTACAGAATAAAGATAGATAGCACTTAATAAAACGCCCTCACTAGGAGGGCGGATTGAATTATTTATATAATTATAGCCGAATCGGCAAGTAATTTACTGCGCTACACGTCTAACTTGAATCACCATTCCAAGAAGTGGGTGGTCAAGGTAATGAGTTTCTGTACTGCGCATACGACGTTTTTGGTCCATGCGGTAGCTCTTAAGGAACTCTTGGACTTCAACCGTCGGAGAAATTTCAGTTAGATTGCCCACCTGGACGTTGCTTTCTGCGCCACTTACTGGTGAATCTAGCTCAATTTGTTGCTCTTGCAGAGTCACTTCACGAACGCTTGGCGCTTTTAAATCTAATGTCGTTTCAGCGTATAGGTAGTGCTGAACGTAGATTTGCAGCTTGCCGTCTAATTCGTAGAGTGGCTTATCAATGGTCTCTTCTTGGAACCCATCAGCGCTGCCTGCAGTGATTGCGCCTTTTTCAGAGCCATCAGCATTAAACTGTTTAGAGAAATCTTTACCTGCTTGAATATGGAAAACAGGTGCCGAGCTCTTACCTTGGTCGCCTTGACGCCAAGCGGTATGCATCAGAACTTCAAAGCCAGCGTGTTTACGTAGCGTGTCTTTCTGAGGCGTTAACTTGTATTCCGAGTAAGGTAGCATTTGAACGCCTTTCTTTGCTCGGTATTGGGTATCTTGAAATGAACCAACGCGTTCAAGTGAAATCTTAGGCTGTGTATTTGGCCAAGATTCGTTCACCTTCTCTGCATCAACAGCGCGCTTAAAAATGATCACTTCTATATCAAATTGTCTCTGCGCCAAACTTGGCAGTGAGACGAACAATAGTAGCAGTGGGATCAGTCTTTTCATTTTTACTCCGTCTTCCAGCCGAACTACCGGCTGGATAATTTATATGTGCAAGTGGATTGGGTCTTATGCTGAAGGCAGCAAGTTTTGTCTGAATTCGCCCAATAAATCACTAACAAATTGAATTCGCTTCCGTCTGTCGACCAATGGTATCGTAAACTTGAACTTTGTTGGTCCTTCCATTGAAAACTTTTGCGGTTGAGATTGCAACAGTTTAACAAGGTAGGTCGGGTTTATGTCAGCATCCGGGTAGAATTCTAAGAATCCACCCTTATCGTGGGCTTCAATTTTCTTCGCTTTGATAGACGCTGCGGCTAATTTTAGCTCAGAAACTGATAACAAGTTCTTGGTTGCATCAGGCAGAAGGCCGAAGCGATCAATCAGCTCGACTTTCAACTCTGCCAATTCGTCGGTGTCACTCACACTCGCAATACGTTTGTATGTTGATAAACGCGTGTTGATGTCTGGAATATAGTCGTCTGGCAATAGTGCAGGCAGACGCATCTCAATTTCAGTTTGTTCACGCAATAGATCATCAAGCGAAGGCTCTCGACCTTCTTTCAACGCTTCAACCGCTTGTTCAAGCATCTCCATGTACAAGGTGAAACCAACCGACTGGATTTGACCACTCTGTTCATCACCCAACAGCTCACCCGCACCACGAATCTCTAAATCGTGAGTTGCTAGGGTAAAGCCTGCGCCCAAGTCTTCGAGCGAAGCTATCGCATCCAATCGCTTGATCGCATCTTTGGTCATTGCTTTAGGGTGTGGCGTTAACAAGTAAGCATAAGCTTGGTGGTGCGAACGACCTACACGACCACGTAATTGGTGCAGCTGTGCTAAACCAAGGTTATCGGCTCTGTCCATCAAGATGGTATTTGCCGTTGGTACGTCGATACCGGTTTCAATGATGGTTGTACACACCAGTAAGTTGAAGCGCTGGTGGTAGAAGTCATTCATGATGCGTTCCAGTTCGCGCTCTCGCATCTGGCCATGAGCTACAGTCACGCGCGCCTCTGGAATCAGCTTTTGCAATGACTCTGCTGTTTTCTCAATCGTGTCGACTTGGTTGTGTAGGAAGTAAACCTGGCCACCACGCATGATTTCACGCAGCACCGCTTCTCTGACGATGGCATCATCACTCTCGCGAACGAAGGTTTTAATTGCCAAGCGTCGTGCGGGTGGTGTAGCGATGATCGAAAGGTCACGCATGCCACTCATTGCCATGTTCAGCGTTCGCGGGATCGGTGTCGCAGTAAGCGTTAGAATATCGACATCCGCACGCATCGCTTTCACTTTCTCTTTCTGACGTACACCAAATCTGTGTTCTTCATCGACAACCAGCAGGCCTAGGTCTTTAAACTTAATATCGCTCGAAAGCAGCTTGTGAGTCCCGACTAGGATATCCACTTTACCGTCGGCGACATCTTGCATGATTAGTTTTTGCTCTTTAGCTGATTTGAATCGGGATAGAACCTCAACACGAATCGGCAAGTTGGCGAAACGGTCACGGAAGTTTTCGAAGTGTTGCTGAGCAAGTAGAGTAGTAGGAACTAAAACCGCTACTTGTTTGCTGTTGTCGGTACAAACGAATGCTGCACGCATCGCGACTTCGGTTTTACCAAAGCCAACATCACCACACACTAAGCGGTCCATGGCTTTTGCTTGGCACATGTCAGACATCACCGCATTGATTGCCATCGCTTGGTCATCGGTTTCTTCAAATGGGAAGCCAGATTTGAAGGTTGCGTATTGCCCGCGATCTAAAACAAATTTATAGCCAGGTTTAAGCTCACGCTTGGCGTAAACATCCAGCAGCTCTGCAGCAACGTCACGTACTTTTTCAGCGGCACGCTTACGCGCTTTTTGCCACGCCTCACCACCTAGTTTGTGTAGCGGTGCAGACTCTTCGGCGCCACCAGAGTAACGTCCAATAAGGTTCAAAGACGCAACGGGCACGTACAGCTTGGCATCGTTTTGGTACTCAAGTGTCACGTATTCGGTTTTCATGCCACCGGCTTCGAGTGTCTGCAAGCCGATGTAGCGACCAATACCGTGGTCAATGTGCACTACAGGTTGACCTGGTTTAAGTTCGGCTAAGTGACGAATGACAGTGTCGCTGTTAACACTTTTTTTGTCTTTCTTACGGCGCTGAACAACGCGATCACCCAACAGGTCGCTTTCACAGATAAGGGCGATGTTTTGCTCTTCATGGATAAAACCGTGTTCAGCAGAGCCAAGGATGAGGCTGAACTTGTCTTTGCCTTTAATTGAGGCATCGAGGTTTTCAACTTCGCTTGGTCGTACTTTAATACCACGAAGCAGTTCACTCAGCGCTTCACGACGACCTTCTGATTCAACCGAAAATACTACTTTGCCGTCGAAGGCTTCTGTGAACTTTCTTAGGTTAGCTAAAGGTTCTTTATTTTGATGCTGAACACTGAGATCAGGAAGAGACACAACCGGAAGGTTGGTACGTCCAGCTTTCTCTTCGATTGATTCTAAGCTGAGGTTGACCTGCGGCTTCTGTTTGAAGTGTGCGAACAGCTCGTCTTTCTTCAGCCATAGTTGTTCAGGCGTAAGCAGTGGCCGTAATGGGTCAACACCGCGCTGTTCGTATCGATGAGCAACGTCCGTTAGGAATGAGTCTACTGCAGTCTCGACATCACCTAGAATCAGCAGTTGCGCTTCATCGGCAACGTAATCAAACAAGGTTTCTGTGTGATCGAAGAACAGCGGTTGCCAGTACTCGATACCAGCAGGCCAAGTACCCTTAGAAACCTGCATATAAACCGATTCTGGTTCGCGGCGCGCATCAAACTGTTGGCGCCAACGAATACGGAAATCTTCAATCGCTGTTTCCGAGGTCGGGAATTCGTGAGCAGGCAGCAGGCGGATCTCAGAGATGTCTTCGATAGAACGCTGGTTTTCAGGATCGAAAGTACGAATAGTGTCGATTTCGTCATCGAAAAAATCGATTCGATACGGGTCTTTACTGCCCATTGGGAACAGATCGAGAATAGAGCCACGGCTTGCGTATTCACCGGGGCCAAACACTTGGTCAACGTAACGATAGCCGGATTTTTCAAGCTGAAGACGCAGCTTCTCAAGCGAGTACAGATCACCCGTTTTCACCATTAAGGTGTGCTGCAACAAGAAGTCACGTGGCGACTGACGTTGTAGTAGCGTGCTGATCGGTACGATCGTGATGCCATCTTTTAACGTTGGCAATGCATAAAGGCGAGCGATACGGTCCGAAATGATCTCTTGGTGCGGTGAGAAGCTGTCGTATGGCAGTGTCTCCCAATCAGGGAATAGTGCCACTTCATGTGACGTAAACTGCTCAATTTCTGATTGAAGCTTGAGTGCGATTTGAGGGTCGGGCACTGCAAGTAAAGTATGGCTGTTATGCTGCTCCGCAAGTCTAGCGATAGCAAGCGCGAGAGATGAACCAACTAGGTTACCGATGTGTTTTTTATCACCGGCACCTTTGAGCTTAGGTAGTGTGAAAATGGATTGTTTTGTCATGTCTATTTACTTGTTATCTCGTTCTAGAGAGCGTTGACGTAAGAGCTTTTGTTGTTGATGAAGCGCAGCTTTGATCAGCAAGTCTTGGTCAGTATCACGAAGATGAGCGTATTTGAATTTGATTTCGAAGCCTGAATCTTTTGGTTCGCTAGCGAAGACTTCTGCGTAGCAATAAATAGCGGCGGCAGGGTGCTCTAGAAAAAGTTTGGCTTTTACTAAGCGACCCGCTTCGATGTCTGCTTTTGAAAAGCAGGAAAACTGACTCGCACCAAATGAATAGGTGTGAGTGCGAAATTTCTCATCATCTTGCTGCGATAACATAAAGCTCAACAAGAGGTTTAATTTTGAGTTTTGTGCATCCAATAAACTGGTGACATTCTTCAAGTCGCTGTTTTTCAGTTCCGCTCGAGCGCTGTCAGCTAACAGATCCAATTGGCTAAATTCACTTGCCACCACAAATGGTGCTGGGATCTCAGATTCGAATTGAATTTGAGAAGGTAAAGTGAAGCCGCTGTCCATTGGTTCAATATTAGCGGTAAGGCTATGGTGAACGGTGAAAAACTCTTGTTCTGTCATGCGTTAGTTCCTTGAAGTGATCTATTGATTATCGCTATGTGGCCACAGTAATCAAGGTCAGTTAATTGAAAGTCTCAAATAGTTGTTTGAAATTTGGCTATTTGACAAGGTTCTGTTTTTCAAGCCTAACTAATTGAGTTAATTCACTCTATATTTTCAATTAACCCCTACACAGTAACAGCAATACCCGTTACATTAACCCGCATCCCCTTTAGATGGTTCAAAGTATGTTTCATCCTATTTCGTTGTTTGTTGGCCTACGCTATTTGAAAGGCCGTTCAGGTGATCGCTTTAGCCGTTTTGTTTCTTATATGTCGACGGCAGGTATCACCATTGGTGTGCTGTCTTTGGTTACTGTTTTATCGGTAATGAATGGATTCGAAGCGCAGTTAAAAGACCGAATTCTTGGTGTTCTTCCTCAAGCGGTGGTTTATGAGCAAGGTGGCACTACCTCTCTTTCTGCCCAAGCGCCTAATTTTGCAGAGCAAATCTCGCTTAATGGTCACGTTGAACCGATTGTCCGCAGTGAGGCAGTGATTCAGAGTCCGGCTCAATTATCTGCGGGTTTGTTAATTGGCATTGAACCCAATTCAGATGACCCTCTTCAAAACCACTTGATTGCGGGCAGATTGTCTTCACTTAAAGCGGGCCAGTATCAGCTATTTCTTGGTCACACCTTGGCCAGAAATTTGAAGGTATCTATGGGTGACAAAGTTCGCCTGATGGTGACCAGCGCGAGCCAGTACACCCCGTTAGGTCGTATTCCAAGCCAACGAAATTTCACCGTTGCCGGTATTTTCAATACAGGTTCTGATATCGACGCTCAACTGATGGTGACAGACATCCAAGACGCTGGGCGTTTGATGCGTTATAAATCAGACACTATTTCAGGCTGGCGACTATTTTTTGAAGACCCGTTTGAAGTCGCAGAGTTATCAACTCAGCCATTACCGGAAGGTTGGTTGTGGAGCGACTGGCGTGACCAACGTGGCGAGCTGTTCCAAGCGGTTCGTATGGAGAAAAACATGATGGGCCTAATGCTTGGTCTGATCATCGGGGTTGCTGCATTTAATATTATCTCTGCGCTGATTATGGTGGTGATGGAGAAACAATCTGAGGTCGCGATACTTAAAACTCAGGGCATGACTGACGGCCAAGTGATGGGCATCTTTATGGTTCAGGGCGCGAGTAGTGGCGTGATTGGCGCACTATCCGGCGGCGCACTAGGTGTTGTTCTGGCAATGAACCTTAACCCGATTTTAGAAGCGATGGGTGTTGCTCTATTCTCGTTTGGTGGTCAGTTACCTATTTTGATTAACCCAATTCAAATCGCTGTTGTTGTGGTTCTGGCTATTGCACTTAGCCTGATTGCCACTGTATTCCCTTCTTATCGTGCATCGTCTGTGAAACCTGCTGAGGCCCTTCGTTATGAGTAATTTTCTTCAATGTAATGATATCCGTAAAACGTACCGTGAAGGCTCGTTAGATACTGAGGTGCTCAAGGGAGTCAGCTTTGACATCGAAAAGGGTGAGCTAGTAGCAATCATCGGTACCTCTGGCTCGGGCAAAAGTACCTTACTGCATATCTTAGGCGCATTAGACGATGCTTCTGCGGGCAGTGTGAGTTTTCTTGGTCAAGATTTAGCATCTTTGAGTTCGAATAAGCAGGCGAAGCTTCGCAACCAGCATCTTGGCTTTGTGTATCAGTTCCATCATCTTCTATCTGACTTTTCAGCTTTAGAAAACGTGGCGATGCCGTTATTGATTGGCGGCGAAAAGCCCGCTAAAGCAAAGCAAGAAGCACAACGTTTGTTGGACAAAGTTGGATTGAGTCACCGCGTGGACCACCGACCTTCAGAGCTTTCTGGTGGCGAGAGGCAACGTGTGGCGATTGCTCGTGCATTGGTGAATAAGCCTGCGCTAGTGTTGGCGGATGAACCAACCGGTAACCTTGACCATAACACCGCACTGTCTATTTACGACTTAATGCGTGAACTGAACCGTGAATACGATACTGCCTTTTTGGTCGTGACTCACGATGGTGAACTTGCCGGTAAGATGGATCGCCAACTTCACATGCAAGATGGTTTACTGGTCAACGTAGAAAAAGAGGAGAGCTAAGTGTTTTCCTCTTTATCTCTATTGATAGGCGGCCGATTTAGCCGTGCGAAACAACGAGACAAGATGGTGTCGTTCATCTCATTGTCTTCGACCATTGGTATTGCGGTTGGTGTCGCGGTGATCATTATCGGCTTATCTGCGATGAATGGCTTTGAGCGAGAGCTTCAATCACGAGTACTTTCTGTCATTCCTCATGGTGAATTTGAAGGCGTGAATGAGCCTGTGACTCGTTGGGAGCACGTGATTGAGGAGTCGGTTAAGCACGATAAAGTCGTTGCTGCTGCGCCTTATGTAAAAATTACAGCGCTTGCTGAAAAGGGCAAAGAACTCAAAGCAATTGAAGTTCGCGGCGTTGACCCACAACTTGAGCAACAAGTATCGAGCCTGTCGAGTTTTATCGATAAGCAAGCTTGGAGTGAGTTTAAAGCAGGGCAACAACAAATCATCTTAGGTTCTGGTGTAGCGAATGTGCTGGGTGCGAAAGTCGGTGATTATCTGACTTTGATGATTCCAGCGGTAAACGGTTCTGTGAAGGTTCAGGCGCCAAAGCGTGTTCGAGTGAAAGTGGTTGGCTTGCTGACGCTTAATGGCCAGATTGACCACAGCTTGGCTCTGATTCCGATTGGTGATGCTCAGGTCTACGCCAACTTAGGTGAGGCGGTAACTGGAGTCTCTTTAAAAGTGACCGATGTGCTGAACGCGAACTCTATTGTGCGTGAAGTGGGCAATCAGCTTGATGTGTATGTGTATCTACGAAGCTGGCAGCAGAAGTTTGGTTTCTTGTATCGAGATATCCAACTCGTTCGTACCATCATGTATCTGGTGATGGTACTGGTTATTGGTGTGGCTTGTTTCAATATTGTCTCGACGCTAATGATGGCAGTAAAAGACAGAGCATCAGAGGTCGCGATTTTAAGAACCATGGGTGCATCAGACGGCCTTGTGAAGCGCATCTTTGTTTGGCAGGGCGTATTCTCAGGAGTGTTAGGCAGTTTAGTGGGCAGTGCAATAGGTGTGCTAGTCGCTCTTAATCTCACGACACTAATCAAAGGACTTGAAAAGTTGGTCGATCACCAGTTCTTGTCCGGTGATATCTATTTTGTCGACTTCTTGCCATCACAACTTGATATGACGGATGTTGTTGTGGTTTCCGGCACTGCGATTGTGCTGAGTTTACTGGCGACATGGTACCCAGCATCACGCGCGGCGAAGTTGAATCCAGCCTCAGTGCTGAGTTCTAAATAGCATTCGCCTAAATAACAGGCCGTCAGTTTTCAGTCGATACAAAAAAGGATCCCAGTGGGATCCTTTTTTATTGAATTCAATTCGTGTTCTTTACGACTTTCGTTACATGCCAATCTTGCAGAGGTAAGTAGCTCATCCGATTTTAACTTGTGTACGTTTTAAGTGAAGCGCATACAAGGTTAGATTGAATAACAAGAAATGGCGTTCAGTGCCTTGCTTGTCGCTTCTTCCAACTTCTTACTACTGAGTAGCGCCATAAACCGCGAATACCAAAGTAGCCAATCATTGCTGAAACCACGCCACAAATCAGACAACCCAATAAGAACGGAGGCCCTATAGTGCTCATTTGCGCCAAGATGAAGTCCCAAGACAATTCGAAATGGAAGGCTTGCGGTGGCACATGCATAACAAACGCCCCGACTTTATAAGCAAAGTAGAAGAGAACAGGCATGGTAACCGGGTTACTGATCCAAACAAGTGCGACAGCTAAAGGCAGGTTAACGCCACATGCGACAGCAAGGCCTGCAGACATAATCATTTGACTTGGTAGAGGGACAAACGCCATGAATAACCCAACAGCAAACGCGCCAGCCGCAGAGCGACGATTAAGGCACCATAAGTTGGGGTTGTACAAAACATTGCCAAAAACTTTCAATGCTTTCTGACGCTTGATTAGATCATGGTCAGGCATAAATCGTTTGATAAACTTTCTTGGCATAGGAGGAAGCTACTCTCTTGTTTAACACTTGGTTCTTGATTTCATTTGCTGCGACAGTTGTGTCTGCCAGCTTCTGGCCTGTGATGCCACATTGGGTTTGGGCACCATTGATGCTGTTGTTACTGCTAGCACCAACAAAGTATAGCGTTTTCCGGAGTGCAAGAGGTCCAGTAACAGCATTGATACTAGTTATCTGCCTAGGGAATGCGATTGAAATACAAACGAGTCGCTTATTCCAATCAGGGCAGAATACTACCATAAATGCGTCGGTTGTTAGCCTTTTTAGTGAAAATAGCCACGGTTTTGAAAGCGTAATAGTAGTCAGATCAATTGGCGGCGAAAAATTAATCTTTCCTCAATTGATAAAATTGCGTTTGTTTACTCCTTTCAAGCTAACGCTTGGAGATGATGTCTATTTATCGGCCTCAATAAAGCCGATATGGGGCAAACTCAACGAAGCCGGCTTTGACCGAGAAAAGTACTTGTTTAGTGCTGGCGTGGTTGCCAATGCAACTTACAGAGCAGATACCAAGTACCGAATTCATTCTAGCACCAACTTACGCGCCCAATGGTTTGAAGCCAGCCTTGAAAGGTTAAGTCTGCTGGCAAATCAAGATCTCATTATCGCTTTGAGTTTTGGATATCGAAACCTTATTCCGCCTCAGCGGTGGGATATGCTTAAAAGCAGTGGCCTGATTCACTTGATGGCTATTTCGGGGCTGCATATTGGGATTGCCTTTGGTATCGGCTATCAGATTGGCAAGATATTAAGGTTACTTTCCCCTTCATTTCTTTGGTTACCTACAATATTCGGGCTCGGCTTGGCGTATTTCTATAGTTGGTTTGCTGGATTCACGCTGCCAACTTTGAGAGCTTTGGTGATGTGCGTTATCGCGAGTTATTTCTTGTGGCGTGGGCAAAATATCAGTTTGCTTCGGTATGTTACTTTAAGTGTGTGCGTGGTTCTGCTGATTTGGCCGTTTTCAGCTTTGTCGAGCAGTTTTTGGTTGTCCTTTGGTGCATTGGGCGCTGTTTTCTATATCGCCTGTAATACTCAGCGCTCAGCTTCAAGCTTTACATTTATCGACTACGCACTCCAACTTATTAAGCTTCAACTGATGCTGACATTCCTTATCGCGCCTTCCTCGATGTTGTTTTTCAAAGGAGTCAGTTTAGTCTCTGTTTTCTACAACTTGTTCCTTTTGCCTTGGGTATCGATGGTGACGATCCCGCTGTTGTTTCTGGCAATGTTTCTAAGCTTAATATCGGAGTCAGTGTCTGGCGTGGTTGGTATAACAGCGCTAGACAATGATTTGGTCAGTCAGCTGTGGAAGTTAGTCGACTTATCGCTTGAGCCTCTCGTATTTAGTCTTCCTTTCTCTGAGCGATTTTGGATCCAAGTCGATAATCAGACGATTGCATTATCAGTATTCCTTATCTTGTTTTTGAGCTTTGTTAGTCGGTATTTCAAGCGAACATTATCGATATTGGTAACTGCAGTGTTTGTGCTGTGGTGGGAGTTCAGCAAACCCCAGCAAGACAAACTAACTATTGATATCTTGGATGTTGGGCATGGGTTGTCTTTGGTCTTGGAAAAGAACAATCAGATTGTTGTTTATGATCTTGGCAATGCGTGGCCAGGAGGCTCGGTTGTTGAGTCTTTGTTGATTCCTACTTTGAATCAGCGGGGGATTTATGAATTAGAAGGCGTGATTGTGAGTCATTTCGATTCTGACCATGCTGGTGGTTATCCGGCATTACTTGAGAACTATACGCCAAAGTGGATAAGAACCAGTCAGAACATTATTCAAGAACGCCAATCTATCACTCAAGCCCCGTCTAATATTCAAACATGTACTATTGGAGAGGTTTGGAACTGGCAAGATGTTGTTTTTGAGGTGTTGTGGCCGCCTAAGCAAGTAAAGAGGGCGTATAACCCACATTCGTGTGTGGTCAAGATCTCAGATCATAGTGCTGATTTCTCAATGTTGCTCACTGGTGATATTGAACTGGTAAGTGAGTGGTTACTTGCTCGTGAAGGAGAACAGCTAAGGAGTGATGTTATGTTGGTTCCGCATCATGGCAGCGATTCGTCATCGATTAAGTCGTTTATTGAGGCGGTGTCTCCTCAGCTGGCGATAGCTTCTCTTGCCAAAGGCAACCAGTGGGGAATGCCGAGTGAGTTTGTTATTGAACGTTATCAGGAAGCGGGGAGTACTTGGCTAGATACTGGAGAAAGCGGACAAATAACCATCACTCTTAGCAAAGAAGGTTGGCAATATCATGCGATTAGAGAACAACAAGGCGGGCAGTGGTATAGGCAGATGCTCCGTAAGGGAGTAGAATAGATAGATTATTGTGAGAAAATTAAGCGATTCTATGTCAACACAAACAGATGAAACTACCTGGGTCACATTTAAAAGACTTTGGACTTATATTCGATTATATAAGGCCGGCCTAGGTGTTGCGGTAATTGCGCTTATTATAAATGCCGTTTCTGATACCTATATGATTTCCTTACTAAAGCCGTTACTTGATGAAGGCTTTGGTAATGCTGAATCTGACTTTTTACGTACACTTCCACTTATTATCTTTGCCATGATGTTCGTTCGTGGCGTCAGTGGCTTTGTTTCAACCTATTGCTTGAGTTGGGTCTCTGGCAATGTGGTGATGGAAATTCGTCGTAAGATTTTCAGCCATTTCATGCACATGCCTGTTTCTTTCTTCGATAAAGAACAGACAGGCGCATTGCTATCTCGAATTACTTACGATTCAGAGCAAGTGTCTGCAGCAACCAGTAAAGCGTTAGTCAGTATTGTCCGTGAAGGTGCAAGTATTATAGGCTTGTTGACGCTGATGTTCTGGAATAGTTGGCAGTTATCTTTGGTGTTATTTGCTGTAGCGCCTTTGGTTGCGTGGGCGATCAGTATCGTATCGAAGCGATTCAGAAAGATCTCTAAGAACATGCAAACTAGCATGGGTCACGTTGCTTCTTCAGCTGAACAAATGCTGAAAGGGCATAAAGTGGTTCTAACTTACGGTGGTCAAGATCTAGAAAAACACCGCTTTGATAAAGTTAGTAACCAAATGCGCCAACAAAGCATGAAGTTAATCACTGCTCAAGCGGCCGCTAACCCGATTATTCAAATGATCGCATCAGTTGCGATTGTTGTTGTTCTATTCCTTGCTAGTGTCGATTCTATTAAAGCCGAGCTTACTCCTGGTACGTTTACCGTTGTCTTCTCTGCAATGTTTGGTCTATTACGTCCGCTAAAGGCGTTAACTAACGTAACGTCTGAATTCCAACGTGGTATGGCTGCGAGTACGACTCTATTTGGCTTGATGGATCTAGATACCGAGCAAAACAAAGGAACGTTGAAACCTGAAACTGTAACGGGTGAAGTTGCAGTAAAAGATGTCACGTTTACTTATGACGGTGCAGAGAAACCAGCACTTGATAAGGTCAGCTTTAATATACCGAAAGGTAAAACGGTTGCGCTTGTTGGGCGATCGGGTTCGGGTAAGAGTACCATTGCCAACCTATTTACTCGTTTTTATGACGTAGACTCTGGTTCAATTGAGCTTGATGGCCACGACATTCGTGATTACGAATTGAGAAATCTGCGTGAGCACTTTGCGCTCGTTTCTCAAAATGTACATCTGTTTAACGATACGGTGGCTAACAACATCGCTTACGCAGCAGAAGAACAGTATTCACGTGAACAGATCGAATACGCGGCTAAGCTTGCTCATGCAAGTGAGTTTATCGATGGTATGGAAAATGGCATTGATACGGTTGTGGGCGAGAATGGCGCGAGTCTATCTGGTGGTCAAAGACAGCGTATTGCGATTGCACGAGCGCTATTGAGAGATGCACCGGTTTTGATTCTTGATGAGGCAACGTCTGCACTGGATACAGAGTCAGAGAGAGCGATTCAATCTGCACTAGAAGAACTGCAGAAAGACAAAACAGTATTAGTTATCGCACACAGACTCTCTACCATCGAGCAAGCTGATGAAATTCTAGTGGTTGATGATGGACATATTGTAGAAAGGGGCGCACATGCTGAGCTAATCGCGCATGATGGTGCTTATGCACAATTACACCGAATTCAGTTCAGCGGATAAATTAGGTCTTGTTGTGATCGAAAAGATTTGGTTTAACAATCACCCGTTGAAATATCTTCTCTGGCCGCTTTTGTGGCCACTGAGTCTGCTGTTCAAAATGATCAGTAGTCGGCGTCGTGACGCTTATCTCTCAGGGAATAAAGAGACCTACCGCCCGCCTTTACCTGTTATTGTTGTGGGCAATATTACTGCTGGTGGAAATGGTAAAACACCGGTTGTGATTTGGTTAGTTGAGATGCTTCAGGCTCACGGCTTTAAACCCGGAGTCGTATCTCGTGGCTACGGTGCAAAAGCACCAAGCTATCCGTTGGTGTTGGATGAAAATACCCCAGCTGAGCATTCGGGTGATGAACCTCGCTTGATTCGTAAGCGAACTGGTGCGCCAGTCGCAGTCGACCCTGTGCGAGCTAACGCAGTGAAAGCATTGCTGAGCAAAGGCGTTGATGTGATTATCACTGACGATGGCCTTCAGCATTACGCGCTTGAACGCGACATTGAATTTGCAGTTATCGACGGCGCAAGACGCTTTGGTAGTGAGAGTTTGATTCCTTTAGGTCCATTACGAGAGCCGGTTTCTCGTTTAGATGAAGTCGACTTTTTGGTAAACAATGGCGGTAAAGCGCACGGTCGAGAGTTCTCGATGTCTTTGCTTCCAAGCCAAGCAGTTAACCTAAAGACTGGTCAGAAAAGGTCTGTGGCAAAATTACACAAGCTGGTGGCTTTTGCCGGTATTGGCCACCCACCGCGCTTTTTTAAAACATTGGAAGATCTTGATGGTGATGTGGTTTTCACACAGGGCTTCGCCGACCATCAAGATTTTGATAAAGATGAACTTCATGCCTTAGCTAATAAAGGTATGAATCTGATTATGACAGAAAAAGACGCTGTAAAATGCGAAGAATATGCTCAAGATAACTGGTGGTATCTTCCAGTTTCTGCGCAGTTCGATGAAGATTCGCAACAGCAAATTTTAAAAAGAATAAAAGAGGTTATGGAATACTATGGATCACCGTCTACTTGAGATCGTTGCTTGCCCTGTATGTAAAGGTAAACTAACTTTTGACAAGGATAAGCAAGAGCTTGTTTGTAAAATTGATCGCCTTGCTTACCCAATTAAAGAGGGTATTCCTGTTCTTTTAGAACCTGAAGCTCGCACCGTTTCTATGGATGAGGGTAAGTAATGTCTTATACGGTTGTTATACCTGCAAGATACCAATCGAGCCGTTTACCAGGGAAGCCACTTGCTGACATTGGTGGAAAGCCGATGATTCAATGGGTATACGAACAGTCAATGAAAGCGGGTGCCGATAACGTTATTATCGCTACCGACGACGCTCGAGTTGAAAAAGCGGCTAAAGCATTTGGCGCGACCGTTTGTATGACATCACCGAATCACGAATCGGGCACTGAACGCCTAGCTGAGGTGATTGAAGTTATGAATATTCCTGATGATCATATTATCGTGAATGTTCAAGGTGATGAGCCACTTATCCCACCTTCGGTCATTAATCAGGTTGCCAACAATCTTGCTAACAGTACAGCCCCGATGGCAACGTTAGGTGTGGAAATCACTCATGCTGATGAAGTGTTTAACCCTAATGCCGTTAAAGTTGTAACCGATAAAGACGGTTATGCCTTGTATTTTAGCCGAGCAACCATCCCTTGGGATCGCGATGCTTACGCGAACAACGGTACTGCAGCGGAATCTCCTTTGCTTCGTCATATTGGTATCTATGCTTACCGAGCGGGTTTTATCAATACCTACATTAACTGGGAACCAAGCACTCTTGAACGTATTGAGTGCCTAGAGCAATTACGAGTACTTTGGTACGGTGAAAAAATCCACGTAGACGTTGCGGCGGAAGCACCTGCGGCTGGTGTTGATACGCCTGAAGACCTAGAAGCGGTTCGAGCTATTATTGGTTAAGCTTCTTTGAGCGAATTCTTGTTTGCTCTACAAAATGAAAAATCATGAGCCTTGCCTATTGCGAGGCTTTTTTCTATCTACCGAAAAGTGCGCTATCGAAAAGCGCGTGTGTGTCTTATTGACCTAAGCAAACGGATATTGGGATAGTTGCATTGGTTTATGCATCATCAACACGGAATTATCTGAGATTTACCTCGCTCGAGTTCCAATTTTTCTCTATAATATGCCGCCTATAAAGTAGTGGCGAATCGCTAGTACAGAATAAAACTTACGACAAAACGTGGAGTAAAAGATGCCTTCTCAAAGCCCAGTGATTACGGTTGATGGACCAAGTGGTGCAGGTAAAGGTACCCTGTGTATGTTGCTAGCAGATAAGCTAGGCTTTCATCTTCTAGACTCAGGCGCGATCTATCGCGTATTGGCTTTAGCGGCAATTCACCATGGTGTGGATACTGAATCAGAGGATGCTTTAGTACCGCTTGCTACACACTTAGACGTGCAGTTTATTGCTGAAGGCGACTTAGTTAAGGTTATCCTAGAAGGTGAAGATGTGTCTGGTGAACTTCGTAAAGAAGAGACAGGCATGGCGGCTTCAAAAGTTGCTGCTTTACCTCGCGTTCGCGAAGCACTGCTTCGTCGTCAACGTGCATTCAGCGCTGCGCCTGGTTTGGTTGCAGATGGTCGTGACATGGGAACGGTTGTGTTTCCTGAAGCTGAAGCGAAAATATTTTTAGATGCAAGTGCTGAAGAGCGTGCGAGTCGCCGCCTTAAACAGTTGCAACAGAAGGGGTTAGATGTTAAATTTGACGACCTTTTGAGCGAGATCCAAGAGCGAGACGACCGAGATCGTAATCGCCCAGTGGCGCCACTTCGCCCTGCAGAGGATGCTCTAGTGCTTGATTCCACCTCAATGAATATTGAGCAGGTAGTAGAAAAAGCACTACACTATATTGAATCGAAACTGGCTGGGTAATTTCGCCGAGCTAGTACGAACGTTGGTCGCAAGGATGATGACCGGCGAATTTATCAACCCCATGCGGTAGGATACCCATGGACGTTTAATTATTGAAGATTAAATAATGACTGAATCTTTTGCTCAACTCTTTGAAGAGTTTCTATCTGAAACTGAATTCCAACAAGGCAGCATCGTTAAAGGTACTGTAGTAGCTATCGAGAACGGTTTCGTTCTTGTAGACGCTGGTCTTAAGTCTGAATCTGCTATCCCTGCTGAACAATTCAAGAACGCTGCTGGCGAACTTGAAGTTGAAGTTGGTGCTGAAGTAGACGTAGCTCTAGACGCTGTTGAAGATGGTTTCGGTGAAACTCAACTTTCTCGTGAGAAAGCTAAGCGTCACGAAGCTTGGATCGTACTTGAGAAAGCTTGCGAAGAAGCTGAAACTGTTGTTGGTATCATCAACGGTAAAGTTAAAGGCGGTTTCACTGTTGAACTTAACGGTATCCGTGCTTTCCTTCCTGGTTCTCTAGTAGACGTACGTCCTATCCGTGACACTGCTCACCTAGAAAACAAAGAGCTAGAGTTCAAAGTAATCAAGCTAGACCAGAAGCGTAACAACGTTGTTGTTTCTCGTCGTGCTGTTATCGAATCTGAAAACAGTGTTGAGCGTGACGAACTTCTTGAAACTCTACAAGAAGGTACTGAAGTTAAAGGTATCGTTAAGAACCTTACTGACTACGGTGCATTCGTTGACCTTGGCGGTGTTGACGGTCTTCTACATATCACAGATATGGCTTGGAAGCGCGTTAAGCACCCATCAGAGATCGTTAACGTTGGTGACGAAATCCTAGTTAAAGTTCTTAAGTTCGATCGTGAGCGCACTCGTGTTTCACTAGGTCTTAAGCAACTAGGCGAAGATCCATGGGTAGCAATCGCTAAGCGTTACCCAGAAGGTCACAAGCTTTCTGGTCGTGTTACAAACCTAACTGACTACGGCTGCTTCGTTGAAATCGAAGAAGGCGTTGAAGGTCTAGTACACGTTTCTGAAATGGATTGGACTAACAAGAACATCCACCCTTCTAAAGTTGTTAATGTTGGCGACGAAGTTGAGGTTATGGTTCTTGATATCGACGAAGAACGTCGTCGTATCTCTCTAGGTCTGAAACAGTGTAAAGCTAACCCATGGCAGTCATTTGCAGAAATGCAAGCTAAGGGCGACAAAGTTACTGGTAAGATCAAGTCTATCACTGACTTTGGTATCTTCATCGGTCTAGAAGGCGGTATCGACGGTCTTGTACACCTATCTGACATTTCTTGGAACGCTGCCGGCGAAGAAGCTGTACGTGAATACAAGAAAGGCGACGAAATCTCTGCTGTTGTTCTAGCAGTAGATGCAGAGCGTGAGCGTATTTCTCTTGGCGTTAAGCAAATGGAAAACGACCCGTTCAACGCATACGTTGCTGACAACAAGAAAGGTGTTCTTGTAAACGGTACTGTTACTGCAGTTGACGCGAAAGGCGCTACTATCGAGCTAATCGAAGGCGTTGAAGGTTACATCCGCGCTTCTGAAGTTTCTCGCGACCGTATCGAAGATGCATCTCTAATCCTAAGCGTTGGCGACAGCGTTGAAGCGAAGTTCACTGGTGTAGACCGTAAGAACCGCGTAATCAACCTATCTATCAAAGCTAAAGATGAAGCTGATGAGCAAGAAGCAATGGCTTCACTGAACAAGTCTGAAGAAGGCGCGTTCGGTAACGCAATGGCAGACGCATTCAAAGCTGCTAAAGGCGAATAATAGCTTCTCATTAAGAGAATTATAGCTATCTAGCCAAGAAAGGAGCCGTAAGGCTCCTTTTTTTTTGCTTATTTTTCCGATAGGTCTATAATTTCTAAAAAGAAAACCAACGAGGGTAACTATGACTAAGTCTGAATTGATTGAGAGACTGTGCGCTGAGCAAACGCATCTTTCTGCAAAAGAAATTGAAGACGCTGTAAAAGACATTTTAGAGCATATGGCTTCAACACTAGAAAGTGGTGATCGAATCGAAATTCGCGGTTTTGGCAGCTTTTCTCTGCATTATCGTGAGCCTCGTGTTGGACGTAACCCAAAGACTGGTGACAAGGTTGAGTTAGAAGGTAAATACGTTCCTCACTTCAAACCAGGTAAAGAGCTGCGTGAACGAGTAAACTCAGGAATGTAGCCTACTTATCGGAATTAAGAAAAGCGGCATACTATAATGTATGCCGCTTTTTTATGACCATAATATGGTGGTCTGATTAGTAATTTTCCTGCATAATCGTACAGCTAACCAACCAATGAGTGATGAACTATGAAAATTATAAAAATAGTCGCCGTTATCGCACTTTTCCTAATTGCACTGGCTTTAGGCTCTCAAAACCAAACAACTGTGAATTTCAACTATCTGCTAGCGCAAGGTGACTTCCACCTATCAAGTTTATTAGGTGTTGTATTCGTTTCAGGCTTCGCCCTTGCTTGGTTAGTCTTTGGTAATATGCACATGCGGTCTCAGCTAAAAATTCATCGCTTGAAGAAGCAACTCAATAAGCAATCAAAGCAGGTCGCTGCTGATACTAAAGCTTAAAGGCTATATTTGATGTTAGAGTTACTGTTCTTACTTTTGCCCATCGCAGCCGCTTATGGCTGGTATATGGGTAATCGTAACGCTCAGCAAGAAAAACAAAAGCAATCACACCAGATCTCCCGTCAATACGTGACGGGTTTGAACCTATTACTGTCAGATCAATCTGACAAAGCGGTTGATCACTTTATTGAACTGCTTCAAGTAGACAATGAAACCATCGATACTCACTTGGCTTTGGGCAACTTGTTCCGCTCACGAGGCGAAGTCGACCGCGCTATTCGTATTCACCAAAATCTCATCTCTCGTTCGGGGCTTACCCTCGATCAGAAAAATCTCGCACTGCAACAATTAGCTAAAGACTACATGGTCTCTGGCTTCCTTGATCGCGCTGAAAAAATCTTTGAACAACTTGTAGAAGAACCTGACCATAAAGAGGGCGCTTTACAGCAGTTGGTGGCTATTTATCAGCAGACCCGTGAGTGGAACAAGGCTATCCATTACGGAAATATCTTAGTTAAGCTCGGCAAGAAAAAAATGAAGATGCGTGCCACAGTCGCGCATTTCTGGTGTGAGCTTGCAATGCAAGAACAAGCCGATGGTAATCGTTCTAAAGCGCTTCAGCATTTTAAGAAGGCGCTTTCTGAAGACCCTAAATGTGTTCGCGCAAGTATCGCACTAGGGAAGTTCCACTTAGCGAACGAAGATTACCAAAAGACAATTGATTGTCTTGAATCGGTACTTGAACAAGATATCGATTTTATCAGTGAGGTGTTGCCAACCCTTGCTGAGTGTTACCACAAGCTTGGACAAGAAGCTCAATTGGTCGAGTTCCTCAAAGCGTGTATTCAGAAGAAAGCCGGTGTATCTGCCGAACTGATGCTGGCGCAATTGGTTGCTCACCATGAAGATGTAGGCTCTGCTCAAGAGTTACTGACAAAGCAGCTTGTTAAAAATCCAACCATGAAAGGTTTTTATCGATTAATCGATTACCACCTAGCGGAAGCAGAAGAAGGCCGAGCAAAAGACAGCTTAACCACACTTCAATCTATGGTTGGTGAACAGCTTAAGGTTAAGCCTCATTACCGTTGTCGTCAGTGTGGTTTCTCGACACACTCTTTGTATTGGCACTGCCCTTCATGTAAAGGGTGGGGGACGATCAAGCCTATTCGTGGGCTTGATGGTGAATAGATTTGTGGTCACTTTAAGACCAAATTATTAATTGCAGCTTTCGGGCTGCATTTTTATGACTGTTATTTATCACCTGCTTAGGTGATTAGAAATTTTTAGAAAGTTAACTGCGTTAGGAGATGAAATGAACGACCAAAAAATCATTGTAGCCTTGGATTATGATAATCAAGCGGATGCGTTAGCCTTTGTCGATCGAATTGACCCAGCATCTTGCCGCCTAAAAGTGGGCAAAGAGATGTTTACCCTGTTTGGCCCTGAATTTGTTCGTGAATTACATAAGCGTGGTTTCTCAGTATTTTTAGACCTTAAATTCCACGACATCCCGAACACATGTTCAAAAGCAGTCCGTGCTGCCGCTGAACTGGGTGTTTGGATGGTGAACGTACACGCAAGTGGCGGTGAGCGTATGATGACGGCTTCTCGCGAAATCTTAGAACCTTATGGCAAAGATCGTCCACTGTTAATCGGTGTAACGGTACTCACCAGTATGGAGCAATCTGACTTAGCGGGTATCGGTCTGGATCTTGAACCACAACAACACGTGATGCGCTTGGCTTCTCTAACGAAAAACTCTGGCTTAGACGGTGTTGTATGTTCTGCACAAGAGGCTTCTTTGCTTAAAGGTGCACTTGGTCAAGAGTTCAAGCTAGTTACTCCAGGTATTCGTCCTGTCGGCGCAGATGTTGGTGACCAGAAGCGCATCATGACGCCTTCTAAAGCGATTGAATCAGGTTCAGACTACCTTGTTATTGGTCGTCCGATTACGCAAGCGATAGACCCTGCTGCTGTACTTGCAGAGATCAACGGTACGCTTGCTTAAGTCTATATTTGGATTGAGATATAAATAAAGAAGGCCAGCAAATTGCTGGCCTTAATTTTTGTGCGCCGAGCATGGCGTTGATCTAGGAGGTGAAAGTCCTCTACGGGCTC